>CAVCCB010000017.1:0-12425 GCA_963600595.1 Subdoligranulum sp. APC924/74
CCTTCTACCATTTCCGTACTGTAGGACAAGAATACAAGGATTCCAAATATACAGCTCGTGAAATCAAGGCAGAAGAGTCAAATGCTTCATCCCATGCCAACGAGGAGTATTTCGATATTGCCTCTGCCGCAACTGACGGCAACTACCATTGGGGCGCACCAATGGCAAAGGATAAGAAGTTGAGCTATGACAAGACCTCCAAGGGCTTCGATGGCACTGAAACAGGTGAAGGCACTCATAACATCAGCGAGGCAATCGGTGCAACAGAAAGCGAGATTAAGCTCACCGAGGTAAATACCCTCGCAAAGATTGTTGTGAACTTGAAGACAAGTGAAGATGATTCCAAGGTGACCTTCAAGAATGGCGATGACTCTAAGACAAGTATAGAGCTTTATAATATTTATACAGCAGGAAAGGTATATATGGGTAATGGCTTGGTTGTACCAACAGGCAATCGCATAGCATCTACTTCTCCTGTTAAGATGAACGTCCCCGATGATGGTGCTACAGGCTTCACCTACTACGTTGTGCCCCAATCTTTGAAAGAAGAGGAATCTGGAAGCGAGACCTACGTCGCATTCAAGATCACGACTCCCGACGGTAATGTATATTACGTCAAGGAGAAGTTGAGTGAGATTAAGCCAACATCGGTGAAACAGGGCGGAACAAATGTATCCATCGGTCAGACAACAAACGATGCCATCGCCTACTGGTACCCCAACTGCACCTATACCTATACCTTCACCGTGAAGAAGACAGGTATCGACAAGTTTACCGCCACTTTGGTGCCCTACACCGAGATAGAGGGAACGAATACCGACATCACCTTGGAGGATTAATGCGTGGATATGTTCGACAAAAACATATTCGACAAGTAAAGAATAAATATTATGACGAAGAATAAAACATTATTGTCCGTGGTACTCTCCGCTGCCCTCGTCTCGTGCAGCGACCATGCCGGCGATGCTGCCTACACCGTAGGCAGCGAGGACAATGCCATTGCCCTCACCCTGGGCATGAACAACAGTCCTACGGCAAGCACCACGCGCAGCGGTCTCGCCACGAGAGCCGAAAGCACGCCATCCTACGTCGCCCTCCAAGCCAACACCCGCATTCTCATGCGAGTGGAGGGAACATGGACGGGACACGACCCAGTGAGCGTCATCAAGACAACAAATGCCTCGGCAGAATCCGCCGCTGAAGGTACAAAATACAACACCGTGGCATCCTATAATCCTACTCTCTATTGGGATGACTACGGCACCGCTGACCCTGCCAATACCTCAGGTCTTGAGCAGGGCCTTGCCATTTATGCCGTAGCCGTGGATGGTCAGCAGTCTGCACCAACGGTAAAATACGAAACTTCTTCCGACGAGTGGGGTTCGACAGATGAATCATCCTCCTCCAATACCCTCTCATGGAGCACTACAGATAATGAGAGCGACCAGATTTTGCATAAAGACCTCTTGGTTTCCAACAACTTGTCTGGTGAAGGAAATAATCCCGGCAAATTGACTTTTGCCGAGCATAAGGCAATCAACAAGAAAACTACTGGCTACGACGATACTCAGTCTCGCCTCGTCTTCAATCATGTCCTCAGCAAGATTACTTTCAAGCTGAAGGCAGCTGATGGTTTTAGCGACTACAAGTTTACGAACCCCCCGACCGTGGAGCTGACTCGTGGCAAAGCGGACGATACCGAGACCAACTACTGTTATACACAGGGTACAGTAAACATCAAGAAGGGCATAGCCACGGCTACCACTTCCTCTACTTCGAAAGTGACCCTAAAACAGACAGGAACGACAACTGTTGATAATTATGAAGTCGTAACCGAGGAAGCCGTCGTTTACCCCGGTACTGTCCTTGGCTCAGCTAAGACTGATATTGTAGCAAGATTGAATGCCGATGGCAACATCTATTATGTCACCGCCGAGCAAATCATTGATGCCATTGATAAATATTACTCGACTGCAACAACTGGTGACGACAAGTACCATACCAAAGCCGGCTTCAACTACATCTTCAATATCACAGTGAAGAAGACCGACATCAACGTAACGGCAACGGTGACGGATTGGACGGGCATTACCGCCGACAAGGTGACACCAGTTATCAATGTTTCAGCAGCAGT
Source organism: Subdoligranulum sp. APC924/74 (assembly GCA_963600595.1). Lineage (GTDB taxonomy): Bacteria > Bacteroidota > Bacteroidia > Bacteroidales > Bacteroidaceae > Prevotella. The sequence goes on from CAVCCB010000017.1 coordinate 2,135, forward strand.
AGGTAATAAAGGCACAGGTACTGCTACCCTTGGCGACTTTAGCTTCTACCGTATGGCAGATGAGGAAGTAACAGATAATATATATAATAAGTATAATACCTCGTTTGCCGCAGACGGTGGAATATATAAGGAGGAAGTCTATGCCAAGGTATCGGGTAGCGAGACTGCCAAGACTTGCACCTTCCACAAGACGGACGATACAGAGGGTGCGACTGAAACCAAGATTTACTGGCCTGACCACCAGACTCACTATCATTTCCGTGGCATCTATCCGAGGACGGGTTCTGCGTCAACCGATAATACCAAGCCTCTTGTCGTAGCCTACGCCAAGACTGGCTCAACGGACAACAATGCACAGGGAATTTTGGTTTCCAACTCCAAGTATGATGCCAAATCCTTCCCCAGTAATCTCATGATCGGCATGCCGGAGATAGATGCCAACACACAGTGTGGCAACACCGACCATACCAGCGGTAAACAAGTAGACATGAGCCAGCACGGCATCTGTGCCCGAACTGGCAATATCAATTTGAATTTCCGCTATATGATGTCGCAAGTGATTGTAAATCTCTCTACGACAGAAGAGGTTGCCTCTAAGATATATCTCGACGGTAACACCAAGGTGGAGATAGTGGGTGCAGAGACCGAGGGCTATGTGGACTTGCATACTCGTGAAATCGGCTCTTTCAAGAGCGGAAGCACGAAGGGCTATACGCTCACGAAGTCAACTCCAGAGACACAACGCCACGACTGCATCGTACCTCAGAATCTTGCTGGCTTGCAGTTCAAGATTTCCGTCTATGCGAAAGATGACAACACCAAGTTGAGAGACATTTATTATGCCACCATCTCAGACATACAAGTCTCCGAGGATGGAAGCACTGAAAAGAAGAACATCTCCGCCTGGGAGTCTGGCAAGAAATACACCTATAACCTGAAGCTCTCGAAGAGCGAGGTGAAGGTGACAGCGACACTCACTGATTGGGAAACTAAAAACGCAGATACTGATATATGGCTATAATCAACAACAAGTATATTCTTTTCGCCGCAACTGCCTTAACCCTGGCAGCCTGCGGCAATGACACCGTGACGGATGGCTCTGTACAGCCCACTGCCAAGGAAGAAGTCCCCGTCACCGTAGCCTTCGCAGATGCCAACGTCTCCACGAAGACCCGTGCCGCAGGGCATGACTTCGCCGCCAAAGACCAGCTCATCGCCCATATTCGCCATGTCGTGGAAACTAATTCTGGTCAATATCAAGAGAAGGTTGAAGATCTCAGCCAGACTCGTATCTTCACGGTGAATGATAATCCCACGATGACTCAAACGGCGGATGATACCAACACTTACCAGACTACTGACATCACTCCCGACCAGAAAATCTATTGGGATGATTTCAATAGTAGTGAAGATTATAGCAGCAACGACATCCGAAGTAATGGTCATGGTCTCCAAGTGGAGTGGGGGTACTGCTTCAATGGCTATCGTGATCGCCAATTTACGACCTATACAGATGAGATTACAGACCTTAGCATAGGTGACCAACAAGCGACGGGTTATCAGAAATACGACATACTATGGGCGAAGAGCCAGAAGATGGTGAGTTATTTGCATGGCAACAGTGCAGATGATGCTACTCGCAATGGACTCATCATTCCTTATACCCATGCCATGAGTAAGATGACGATCAAACTGACGGCTGATGAAGGCTTTTGGAACAGTACAAAAATATTTGATGATGCCATGGTCTATGTGACTTGTTTGAACACGGTGGGTACGTTCAAAGCATCCACTGCCACCGTGTCTGGTGCCAAGTATACGGACGATACAAAGTCAATAACAATGTATAGAAGTATCAGCGATGATGGCAAGACTGCCACCTTCGAGTGTGTCTTCGTGCCGACTAAATTGGAGGCCCAAACAGATATCCAAGAAATGATAACCCCTGTTTTTGCGCTGATAACTGGAGTTGATGGTAATATCTATAACCTTTACCTCACACAAGACATCATGACAAGTTGGGGGTTGACGGGCGATGATACGACGACCAAGTCTGGCGTGAATTACCAAATCAACGCCACCTTGAAGAAAGCGAAGGTGGATGTGACGGCACAGCTTGCCGACTGGAATACGGAGGAGAGTTCTGGCGATGCCAAAATCTATTTCAAGACCGACCTCACGAATGTCGATCCCTCCACAGACTTGACAGACGGTACCTCCTACGACATCTTCCGGGGGACGACCACCTCCGATTTGACGAATGTTACCACCCGAAAATATACGGCAGCCGACGAGGAGGCGACAAGCGGCGCATGGACTAACAATCCCGAGATTTATTGGGCGAATGCCACCCAGTCCTATTATTTCCGTGGTTTAGCGAAGTTGGAGGAAAATAAGATTACATCCGTAGGGGGCAGCAAAAATGCCACCCAAGGCACCGACCTGTTGTGGGCTACGACCGCCAAGCATACAGGAACGAATAACAGCGGCACTTCAGTGATCGTGGAAGAAGGCGCAGCCATCAGTCCCCGCACATCCCATGTCCCCATGACATTCAGCCACGCCATGAGTAAGGTGACGTTCGAGCTGAAGACCACCGAGGATAAAGCCTCAAAAGTGAATTTGGAAGGTGCCACGATTAGCGTTCCAGACCTCTACACCACAGGCTCCATCGACGTGGCAACAGGAGCAATAACAGGTTCTGGCGACAAATCCGCCCTCGAAAACGTAACCTCTAACACCGCCTCCATCGTCATCCCCCAGGACGTAAAATCCAAGGTCATCACCATCACGTTGAAGGACGGCACGACCTATCGCTACACCCTCGGCGAGTCGGAGACATGGGAAGGCGGCAAGTCCTATACCTACACCGTCACCCTCCAGAAGGAGAAAATCGACTTCAGAGCGTTGATTAAGGAATGGACGAAGGAGACAGGCTCTGGTAACGCCACGCTCGACTGGGACTGATATTTAATTTATAATTAATAATTTATAATTAATAATTGGTGGATCAACGATTCGTGTATTTATGAGTATAAAGAACATTATATTAATCATATTATCCGTGGTGCTGACAGCATCCTGCACGACTCCCGACGAATCCTCGGGAGCCAACGGCGATGCATCCCTGTCATCCACCCCGGTGCTCTTCACCTCTGGCACAAGTGAGGGCACGGTGACCTCCCGTGCCACCGCCGCCTATATGCCGCAGGGCGGCAGGTTCGTGTGCCGGATGTACTACCAGGGCAATGCCAACGACACATCCTACACCGCCCATACCACCGCCTGGCTTCAGGTGAACAACGACAAGGGCAACTCCGTGTATCGCCAGAACACCTTTGTTGACCCCACCGATACCGACGGCTACGACTTCGATAAGAACGCCACCATCTTCTACTGGCAGAACCGCAAGCCCCATGTCTTCATCGCCCTCGCCGACTATAACAAGTTGAAAACCGACAACGGCAATACGGGTACACTAAAGATGGAAGACCCCACCATGCTCTTCGACCTCCGTCGCACAACCGACATCACGAGCATCGACCAGCAACAGGACATCATCCAGGCACGCACCGTCATGATTCCCTCGCAATCCACCCAAGAGGCAAACCGCGTGAACCTCATCTTCAAGCACTGTTTCGCCAAGGTACAGGTAAACATCAAGGCAAGCAAGGACGCCGGTCTCGACGACTTCACCGCCGACAACATCGACAAGGTGGAACTCCTCGGAGTCGCCGACACCGCATACGTCTATCACATCAACGTGAGCGACACCCTCGACCACTACGACACCCTCGACCACTACGACACCACCTATGTAGCCCCCAAGGCGAAGACCGTCCTCGCCACCAACTACCCCAAGTCGGTGCGAGACAAGAACTCCTACTGCACCAGCATCGAGATGTTCAAGGCAACGACTCCCACCGCCGGCTACCTCACCACCCACGATGTCATCACCTTCGGCAACGTAGAGGCGATACGCATCATCTGGCATGAGAACGAAAGTACCGGCGGCGTGGTGCATACGATGACCCGCAAGATTACCGCCGAGGAAGAGAAAGTGTTGAAGTCGGGCTACCGCAACATCTTCAACTTCGAGCTGAAGCGAGGCACCCTCGCCATCATCAACGCCGAAATTCTGCCCTGGGAGACAGGCACAAAATATGAGATAGACGGAACAATCCAGAAATAATCATGAGAAGAATACATTATTTATATATATGGATGGCAGCCCTGCTGCTCCTCACCGCCACCGGCTGCAAGGACACCCTCGGCAACTGGCTCGATGGCGACACCCCCGACCTGCAGGGTGAGGCAGTCAGTTTCACCTCCCAGTTGCCCGCCGTGACAAGCACTTCCACGACAAGGGCAACCACCACCGACACGCAACTCCTGACAGCCTACAAGGCGGTGAACCAGAACTATTCCTTCAACATCACCATGATGAAGAAGGATGGAGAGACTGCGGGAAGCGAAGGCAAATACAACGCCACGACCAGTACCCAAAATGGCGTGTTGGAATCCGTCAGCAGTCCGCTCTATTGGCAGGACAATGTCAACCAGTACGGTTTCAAGGCAGTGGCGGGGACGGAGGAACTGGCGGAAGACCAGACCACATCTGAGAAATGGCTCCAGCAGGACCGCCTCTTGGGCTTCGGTTATGAGCCGTTGCTGGAGAATGGAGCGGCGGTGGATAACCTCGAAGCCTACAACTACCGCACCAACAAGGAGTGGTATGCAGCCAACAAGACGTGGATGCCGGAGACTCAGCTCGTCACCGACGAGGAATACAAGCGCATTCCCCTCTTCCTGCAACACCAGCGCAGTCTCGTCACCGTCATCGTGAAGGCTGGCGACGGTGTGAAGCGAGAGGACGTGTTGGCAGCGACGGCAGCGCAGAAACTCGAAACCAAGATATACAGCTATACGAAGACCACGGCGGATGATGCCGCCACGGAGACTACCGTCAATACCACCACCGTCAACCCCCTCCTCGGCGAGGAGACCGTCCACTACGACAAGGACGTGAACGGAGATGCGGCGGATGCTGTGGTGGCACGCTATGATGCCGTGGTGGAACCCTATAACTATGTACCCGTTGCAGCCGACGAGGACGGACCGAAGATCTGTTCCATCAACCTCGGTAGCCAGCATTTCTCCTTCTATTCCAACAACGACACACGATGTAGCGACTATTGGGCATTGGAGTCCGATGACGCTAAGCAATCCAGTGAGTTCTACCAGGCATACAACCTGAAGGCTGGCGAGAACCTCGTCATCACGGTCACCCTTTCCCGAGAGAGCCGCAAGATTCTCATCACGGCATATATCCAGCCCTGGACAGACAATGTGACTTCCTATGTCTGCGATGACTTCGGTACGTCGGGCAACCCCATCATCATCAGCAATAAGGAAGAATTGGAGGCGTTCCTCAACGATGAAAAGAAGAACGCATCGGGCAATGTGGCGATCCTCAATACCGACGGCATCACACTCGACGACACTTGGAGCGACAACTACAAGCTCAACGCCATCTTCAACTTGGGCAACCATACCCTCACCCTCTCCAACCGCCTCTTTTCCGCGATCAGTTCCTCGGGCAGTCTCATCAACGGTACGTTGAAGGCGACGAAGGCTTCTGACGTAAAAACCCTGGTGTGCCAGACCAATGAGGGAACGGTGGACCGCCTCACCCTCACCAATGCCGACGAAGACAACCACGCCGTGGTGACGAGGGCGGCGGTGGCGGAGACCAATTACGGCTACATCTCCAATGTCAATTCCTATATCAAGGTATCTGGCACAGCTGATGGCAGCACTACCGGCACCACCTATGTGGGCGGCATCGCCGCCGTGTCGAAAAGTGCGACGGGAGCCGTGCTGCCCGCCATCACCGGCTGCTATGTCAACGCCAAGGTGTCGGCGGAACCCGAAAATGTGAAGGGCGGCGGCATCGTGGGCGCCGCCAACGGAACGGTGAGCGGCAACATCTTCGAGTATGGCGTGACCCTCTTGCAGAACCACATGATGAACATCGTACATGATGCAGCCGACGGGAGCACCCTCACCGCCATGGACAACGAGTGGCCCACCATGGTTGCCAATGTCAACGGCGGAACGAACGCAAGGGCGGAGGCAGACCGCTACGACCAGGTGGTGGATTGCCTGAAGGAACTGCATGCCTTGGTGGATGCAAAATCTGACTACAACGCCGAAGGCAGAAAATATCGCCTCTCCGACAATTTTACCGTATTGTCGGATTATTGGACCTTGGGACAGAAGAACGACCAGACCACCAATCAGTTCTGGGGCAATGTACTCTTCACCCTCGACGGCAACAATATGGCGATTACCCTCGACGGAAAGAAGGAGATAAAATACCAGGAGACAAAGAACGGAACGGTGACGGAAAGTTACGCCACCGCCCCGATGCTCTTCTGCAACATCGTGGGAACGGTGAAGGACCTCACCGTCAACTGCGCCGAGTCGCTCTACGGCATCCCCACCTACGGCGACGGCGAGAGCGGCAACAATACCTCGCAGGACATCTGCGCCCCGCTCGCCTATTCCGTTATCGGCGGAACGGTGGAGAACGTGAAGGTGCATGGTGTGCAGAAAGCCGACGGCTCATATCCCGCCGTGGTGGCGGCGATACCGGCGGGCATGGTGGTATGGGCTAACGGCGATGCCACCATCAAGAACTGCGTCAGCGACATGGACGTGGTGATGAAGGTGGCGAACAAGTTCTCTACCAGCAGCAGCTCGTCCTCCGGCTCCGACAACCGGCTCTATGCTGGCGGTCTCGTCGCCCAGGTGGCGCAGGCTACCATCACCCAGTGCCAGTATGTGCCTCGCAGCGACTATGCCTTCAAGTGTTGGCAGGGGAAGAACGGTACGGAGTACGCCACTTCTAACAAGGAGGACAAGATGGCGTTCGGCGGCATCGTCGGCGGTACGAACACGAAAAAGTCTTCCACCTCGAGTGAGGAGAAACCGAACGTCACCATCACCGACTGCTCGTCATGGTATGGCTTCGACGGCAACAAGGTGAAATATACCGAGGGCGCCATCATCGGCAGGTCCATCTATGTGTCGGGCAGTACGACCGTGAGCGGTGTCAACAAACAGGCTTGCGCCGGTAACTGGTGGCTCCCTGTGAGTGGAGTGGGAGAGGGAGGCACCGACGAGAAGGTGATCGGAAAGAGGAACTCCGTGGAACCCACCAAGCCAATATTGTAAAACAAAGAAAATGGATATGATGAGAAAGATACACCTATTATATTATATGATGGCTGCCCTGACGATGGTCTCCTGTTCGGAGACGGAGGGAGGCAGCGAGAAGAAGGTGGCTTACGACGAGTCGCAGGTCATCAAGGTGGGCGGCGTGAATTGCGGCGACGTGGTCAGCGTGGAGACACGTGCCATCAAGGGCGAGGAAAACGAGACGCTGAAGGAAGTGCTGCTGAACGGTCTCGACATCACCTATTACCTTGCCTCCGATGCCGACAACAAGAAGGAAGCGGTATTGAAACTGTTGCCGGAAAGCCTGCAGGTGACGAAGGATTCCACCAAATATACTTTCAACATCAAAGAGACGGATGAAGAGACGGGAGCGGTTACCGAGACCCCTGCCACTTGGTTGGGCAACGGCGGTCATGTGTTCCATGGCTTCTCCATCCCAGTAGGTCTTGCAAACAATATTGACGATCAGGAGCAAGACCAGAGTGACGAGAAGGGTCTCTATGGCACCTTGGAGTCCTATCTCTGTATGCCGCCAGACCATCAGATCCAGGCAACCGTGGCTTATGTGCGTCTGCCCTTCACCCATCGCCTGGCGAGGGTGGTGGGACGTGTCCTCATCGATCCCGACCTGAATGCAACGGTCAAGGATATCTATATGGAGAACGTGAAGGTGCTGAAGAGTGCCAACACCGATACGGGTCCTAAGTGGACCACGGCACGAAAGGTCATCCCTCATTACAGAGGTTATTGGAGTGGTGACCTCTATGTTTATTATAACAAGAAGAAGGGTACTTACCTCTATCCCACCTCCTATGGATGGGATGAGGCTCATAAGGGGTATCAGAAGGCGGAAGAAAAGGATTCGTTGGCTTACTATGGCTACACCAGAACCACCTATAAGGATGCTCCCAGCTACGAGATTATCGTGCGCCCCACCTATACCGACGATGACCTCGTGATGTACGACGAGGCAAGCGATGTGACCGCTGCGGAGACCAACTCCGTGGGATTCGTGGTGACACTGAGCAACGGACTGGTATATCGCAAGAAGGTGCCGGTGGACCTCGATGCCAACAACTACACGATCATCTACCTCCGCATCACCCGGGAAAAAGTGGACTATGAGAGTTCCGGGGCTGAGGAATGGCAGATGCAGAAAGGTAACGACGACCCCTACGGCTTGGACAACAAGAACGAACTGCGCCTGTCAGAGGCTGGCGGAAGCTGGCAAAGGGCCTATCGCATCGGGACGGATGAAAATCCCGTGACGGACGGTAATAAATATGAGAAGCAGTATATCTCGGAAAGTGATTGGCTGGAGAAACTTGGAAAGGCTGTGGAGAACGGTGACAACTGGGGAGACTACTTCGTGCTGACGGGAGACCTTACCATTAATACGAATAATCTTCCCGAGAACTTCGTCTTCGCCGGGCATCTCGACGGCAGAGGCCATACCATCACGCTGACAGGCAGTCGTAAGTATCTCTTCGATGGACTGAACGGAACGTATGAGGCTGAGGCAGGAACTGCCAATCTGCATACAGAAACAGTGGATGGCGAATCAGACCTCGTTCCCCTTTCCGGCTTCCGTGCCGGAGTGATGAACCTGACTGTCACGGGCGGAACGCTGTTCAAGGAGGATGCCTCGATTACCGGCTATGTGACCAACTGCACGAACGAAACAACAGAATAAGGAGGGACGAATGATGAGAAGAAAGATAACAAGATATGTGTGGCTGCTCATGGCAGCGGCGTTGGTACTGGCATCGTGCAGCGACGACGATGCCGCCCGCTTGTCCGCCGAACAGCAGAGCCTGTTGGGCAGGGCGGTGAACTTCAGCACCAGTATGGCGGATGACTTCACCACCCGCACCTCCTATAATGCTTCGGGTGCTTTCAACGAGAACGACCTCATGGTCATCTACCGCCAGTATTCCACCGACAACGGCAAGACCTTCGACGCAAAGACCGAGGGCTACCGTGTCTATTCCTACCAGCCACAGACGGTGGGAAATACGGGCATCGCCATCAATACCGAATGGAAGGTGACCCCAGGGAAGACGGGAAAGGAGAATGGAAATACCTTCATCCAGACCGCCGCCGACTCCCTGACATGGGACAACAGTCAGACCGTGCGCTTCCGTGCCTGGTCGCTGAGCAACCTCTCCGGCTGTCTCGGCAATGATTCATGGGACGGTTTCTATCCCGACTTCTGCCGTGCTGACTGGGTGACGGCGACAGGTCCCACCGTCAACATCCCTTTGCAACTCAAACACCTGGGTTGCCGAATCGCCATATCTCCCACCAGCGGCAACCAAATCTCCAAGGTGGAAATCACTTATGACCCTAAGGATTATATGTACGAGGACAATGCCGATACCGAGGATGACGATAAGGCTGACATATGCACCGAGGAAGAAGCAACGAAAAGGGCGGCTGCCGTGGAGGCGGCATACAAGCGACTCTGCACCCCTGGCGGCGTGGACTTCGAATATGGATTGAAGGCTTTGTCTCAATCCTATAAGAAAGACGGCAAGGTGAGCGAGATAGAGACGGAAGCAGCGCAAGCCCAGATGATCACTTACGGCACAAAGACTGCCGACGAACTCGCCAAGGATGCCGTGCATCCCGAGTTCCATTACAACAACGGCAACCAGTATTTCATCGCCATTCCCCATGACATCAGCAGTGATGAGGACACGCAGGGCGAACGCCTGTCGCTGCCTTACTATACCCGTTTCAGGGTGTATCTGCGTGACGTGAACAATGGAGACAAGGAGAACACTACGGGCTACGAGGGCGGCTACCATATCTTCGCCCTCAACGACGTGGTGAAGGACGGCACGACGGAGAAGATGTTTACCGAGGCTGGCGGCGGACTCCAGTTCATCGCCGGCTTCAGTTACCAGTTTACCGTGGGCTACAAATACGGTTCCCTCCAGGTGAAGATGAAGAACAATCTCTCCTGGACTCAGCAGGACATCGATGCTGCCAACCTCAGCGACCAAGAGCAGCCACAGCCTACGGCGACATCCTATACCTGGTGGAA
>CAVCCB010000017.1:12747-25324 GCA_963600595.1 Subdoligranulum sp. APC924/74
GCCGCCCACTATGACGAGGCGGTGCTCGACGGCCCCTATAGTTTCTACAGTACGCTGGTGAACCGCAAGTTCAAGGTGAACATCACCGCCAACATCGACCTGCAGGACTGGCCCCTCGCCACCATCGCCAACTCCACCGGCAATCCCTTCCTCGGCATCCTTGACGGAGGGTTCCACACCCTCTCCAACGTATATATGAAAGACGGCTATCTCTTCGACTATGCCGGAAAGGCTCTCGACAACATGGGTACCAACGGCAACGGCGCCGTCATCTCCAACCTCGTCATCGACTCCGAGCATCCCATCTGCATCGTCAAGGAGGGCACGCAGGTGAAAATCCTCGGCATCCGTCTGCTTGCACCGAGCTACAAGTCGGCGTTCGCGGAGAAACTGGAGGGACTGAGCTACCTCGTGGGATGCAGCAACGAGGGCGACGCCACCAACGGACTGGTGGGTGAGGCGAACAACCTCGTGATGTATGGCTGTATGCAGACTGCGGAGAACATCTCGGGCGGTGCCTTGCTCGGCAAGTATTCCGATGGTAGCAAAGCGTTCTTCGCACCGCAGACAGGAACGGTGCAGTGGGGCAACTTCATGTGCAACTTCTACGACATCGACCATTCGCCCAACGCCAATGCCGTGGGCAATGTGAAGGATGCCTATCTGCGCCAGCAGTATATCCGAGGTTCGAAGACCTATATGCTCTGTGCGTGGAACGACAACCTCGTCACCGACCGTGAGGCGCTGGCGCTGTTGCAGACCCAGACCGCCTTCGCCGGTTTCTACGGCTTGGCTCCCTGGAAGGCAATGAACTACGCCATCTACCAGTACAACCAGAGCGACATGGGCAAGCTCTATCCCTGCAACGCCCAATACGAGAAGGGCGGCACAAGCGGATACAGCCACCGCTATCCCGTGCTGAAATCGGGAACACCGAAGATAGAAACAGACTGGAATGTACTGGATCTGTTGAATTAAAAATATTCGTGTAATTCGTGAAATTCGTGTTCAAAAAGAATAATATGAGTTATTTTAAATATATAATAGGTACGTGTATCCTCCCCATGTTCGCCGCCTGCACATCCGATGACGCATCATCGTCTTCGTCGCAGACAGGAGGGTTGAAGATTACTTCGTCGGTGGAGAACTTCATCGGCGACACCTCCACGAGGGTGAACGAGATAGGTACGGCTTTCGAGAAGGACGACCTCATCCGCATCAAGGTCATCTGTCCCTATGTCACCAGCACCGAGTATGGAGAGACCACCTGGGGCTACTCCTCCGACGGTTTCTGGTTGCAGAGCTGGGGAGGGGCGGCATGGACGAACGTATCGTCGGCAAGGGGCTTCGACGTGGACGGCGACTACCAGCCCAGTAACGCCCAGTCACTCCTGAACCAATACCTGGTGCAGCAGACACCCTACGTCTTCACCGCCTCCACCTGGACAGAGGAGAAGTCGTTCCTCACCCAGGGGAAAGTCGTGATACAATACGCCAACGTGTTCCACGCCGACCAGTCTAACGTAGTCAACTACAAGGCGAGCGACGTGCTCTGGGCGCAGACCGTCATGCAGACGGGAACCGACGAGGTACACCTCGCCTTCCAGCATGTCATGTCGGCACTCACCATCACCATGGGGAGTGGCGTGAGCCTGTCGAAGGATGCCGTGGTCACCGTCGTGGGAATGCCCGACATCGACGAGGCGGAAATCATCGTGGGAGACAAGTATGCCAAATACAGTAAGGTGAACAGTACCTGCGGATATAAATCGACGAATGCCACGAAAACGGATGACGAGAACGGCAAGGTGCTGGGCATCGGCGTGAACGATGACGCCAGCGGAACAGCCTCCTGTCAGGCGATTTCCGGCATCGCCCAGACAGCCACCTATAAGGCTTACCGCAATTCATCTGGCGAATATAAACTCATCCTGCCCCCTTGCACCTTGACCAAGAATGCCGTCATCTGGGTGAGGGACGGGGAGAAACGCTGGAGCGTGCCCTTGTCGCAGAAGGAGTTTGAGCAGGGGAAGATGTATAACATCACCCTGAATCCACCCACATCAACCACTGATGACTCCGGCTCGGATTCATCATCAAATACGGAGGGAACAGAATGAAAAAATGGAGTATCATGATAGGAATGGCAGCCCTGTTGGGTGCTGCCCTCAGCATTTTCGCCTCTTGCGGCAATGAGAACATGGACCATGCCGCCACGGCTTCCGATGCCACACCCTTGCAGGGACTCTCGGCAAAGATTGCCGGCAGCACCGGCACAAGGGCTACCCGTGCCGCGAGTTCCGAGCCCCAGTATGTGGGAAGGGAGAAGTTCGTGGGCGGTGACCAAATCAAGATGACCAAGTTCTGCAGAACAGAACATTCCATCGAAACCTTCACCTATAAAGACAAGGACTGGAAAAAGGAAAGTGATGAGGCTGGTTGGACACGCGCTTCTGATGAGACGACCATCTACTGGAGCGATGCGGCAAGTGCGCATACCTTTATAGGATATAGTCTGCCTTATGAGGGATTCTCTTGGACGAAGGACAATGACGGGACGTATCATGGTCAGCTGACACTGACTGACGACACCATCGACTATACCAACTATACTGAAACATCCACCGATGCTTCCACCGAAACCTCCACTGATACGGATGCCTCTTCCGATGCCACGACAACCACCGAGGTGAGCGGCAACGAGAAGTTGAAGAAGGACGACGTGGTGCTAACTTATAGTACTAAGGTGGTGCCCGATGCCACGGGTATCGCCAACATCCAGTTCCGCCACGGTCTGGCTTGCCTCACCGTGGTGCTCAACATCAACGGTTTCTCCTCCACGGCGGGAGTGGGCGATGACGAGAAGGACAATTCCACCCGTGTGGTCAGCGTGAAAGTGCTGAAACAGCCCTATAAGTACAAGTGGAACCAGCTGAGCGATGCCGTGACATTGGAGGACGAGACCTCTACCGCCACCGTCAAGGCATGGACAGACAATGAGAATGGCGACGCCACCACCTCGGGTCGTGACCGCCGCTTCTATTACCATACCCTCGCCGTGCCGGGTAAGCGCAGTGAGATGAATATTGAGTTCACCGTCACCTATCACGACCCGAACAACACGAGCCGAATCCTGACGAATACCTATACCGCCAAGGCTACCGACGTGGAACTGGTGGGCGGCAAGCGCACCATTATCAACATCTCCCTCAACCACCTCAACGAGGAGATGACCGTGGGTACGGAGTACATCGACTGGGAGTTTTATAATACGCCCGATGAGGCTGAACTCTCCAAGAACTCCATCTATCTGTCGAGTACAGATGTGAGTAATGTCGTTTACCACGACAAGGCGACGAATGCCGACGATGCTGTATGGCTCTATACGGACAAGATGACTATGGGAGACCCCATCAAAGACATCTACGGCAACGACGGAACAGCTGAGAAACCCTATTCCATCGCCACAGCCAATCAGCTCCTCTGTTTTGCCTACGAGGTGAACAAGAATAATATGAACTTCCAGGGGAAGCATATCCAGCTCGATGCCAACCTCTATATGCAGGCAAGTACCAGTGGAACGGGGATGGAGTGGAATAACCTTAAAAGCGGCTCGCTGAGTATCGGCACGTCGGATAATCCCTTCCAGGGGCATTTCTACGGTGGTCTGCACAGCATCAGTCGCCTCAAGGGCAATTCCCTCTTCGGATACATCGGCTCTGAGGGTACCGTGGAGGGAGTGTCTCTCGAAAATATGTTGGGTACGACCAACGGCGGCAGTGTGGCGGAGAACAATGCCGGCACCATCACCGGTTGCGCTGTCAACGGTGATGTGTCGGGACAATCGTTAGCCGGCGGTATCTGTGCCACGAACAGCGGCACCATCAGCGCCTGTTATCATATCGGAGCGGTGAGTGCTACCACAGCCGGTACCATCGCCGGAGAAAATACTGGTAAGATCTCCGGCAACACCTGCTATGCGGCGAGCGGTATGACGGGCGAAACTATTCTCCTGCAATGCTATTACGACACTGAGTTCTATCCCTCGGGCTCAACGGACGATGCAACTAAATGGGGCAAGACCTCCAGCGACCTGATGAAGAATGCATTCGTGACAACGCTTAACGGTAACATCGGAGACGGTTCGTCCTACAAATACCAGTTCTCCCCCTCCGAGTTCCCCAAGCTCGTGGAGAAGAGTGAAACGGGACAGTAGGCGGAGTAATCCGCCAAATTACCGAACGAAACTCAGCCAAATTACCGAACGAAACTCGGCCAAATTACCGAACGGCACATTAAAAGTATTTAAAAAGTTTGTGAGTTTCAAATATTTATGCTATTTTTGCGAGCAAAATAAAAATAAATAGGATTATGGTTGTATACGTAGCAAACCCACTGTATGATGCGGTGTTCAAATATCTGATGGAAGACGAGCGCATTGCCAAGACTATCCTTTCCGCTTTGTTGCAGAAGCAAGTGGTAGCCGTGGAAATGCGTCGCCATGAGTATCCCGACATTTCACGCGATGCGATTTCTATGTTTCGTGTCGACTTTGCTGCAACCATTCGGGAGGACAATGGCGAGGAGCACCTTATCCTCATCGAACTGCAAAAGACTTGGCTGGAGACGGAAACGCTTCGCTTCCGCCAGTATCTTTCCGTGCAATACAACAACAAGGAGAATATGCGCAAGGAGACTAACGGAAAGTTTGCCTTGCCGACAGTGGCCGTCTACTTGTTGGGACATCGGGTGGGGAAGATAAAGGAGCCCGTGGTCTATGCGAAGCACAAGATCTATGACTATAATGGCAACGAGTTGAAGCTCGACAAGCCAGACCCCTTTGTGGAGAGCCTGCAGCATGACAGTATCATCGTGCAGATACCTTTGCTTAGAGGAAGGGTCAACAACCGTGTGGAAAAAGTACTTAGCGTCTTCGACCAGTCGCAAATCTATCCCCAAGACCAAAAGGTGTTGGAGGTAAACGAGGATGACTATGTCAATGACGAGGACATGGCTTACATCCTGCGGCGTTTGCAGTCTGCCGCTTCCAACCCCGAGATTCGGAACCGCATGAATGCGGAGGATGAATTCTTCAAGGCTGTGGAAGACCGCGACACGACCATCATGAGGCAAGAGGCAATTATCAAGCAAAAGGATGCCGACATCAAGCAAAAGGATGCGGCCCTTCTAAAAGCAGCTTTAGCTTTATATCATACAGGAATGGGCATAGAGCAGATAGCCGATACGTTAAATTTGGAGAAGACTGTTATAAAAGCAATGGTGGCGGATTCATTATAAGCATGATTAGGAAATCCGCATACTCTCTTGGCTGCACGAAAGGTTTTGGCAAGTCCATTCATAGGCGGGTCGGATAGTGACGGTCACGCCATTTATTTCTTCATCTGCATATTCGTGGTCTGTTATTAGAAACAAGTTCTTGCATTTAGTCAGCCTATGCGCCAGTAATAATCCGTTGAATTCCCTTTTTCGGGTCTTTTCGTTTGAAATGTCGTAAGAGACTTGGATGCATTGCAATACCTTGTTGCCATCACATACCACAAAATCACATTCGCCAGAGCGGTCTTTCAGATAATAGACATCCCAATCATTGCTATGACATTGGCGAGCCAGATGAAGAAGTACGATGGTTTCCAAACGCCAACCAAGATTGTCACCGGCAAAGGCATTTTCCCTCTTGTTCATCAGTGCTACATCTATCGCATACAGTTTTTCCTGAGTTATGCGCATCTTGCTCTTGGCTGAATATTTCTTCACCCCTATGAGAATGTAGGCTTGCTTCAGATAGTCGATGTAGTTTCTCACTGTATGGAGAGACTTGAAACCAAATGTGTCGGCAAGCTCGCTGATGGAAGGTACTATAGGGGAGACGTTCAGAAGATGGTTTGCCATATTCTCGAAATTGGCTGGAAAGGCGATGTTGTAACGTTGTTCTATGTCTCTTTTTAAGACGTTGTTCACCAAGTTGGATATGTATTGCCTGTCGTTTTTGATGATAGTCAACTCAGGGAAGCCGCCCCGTTGCATGTATTCGTCGAATGCCGCTCTGCGTTGTGCAATATCTTTCGTTGTGAAAGTTTGGGTCTCAATATCTTTTATGTGGCAATATTCCTCGAATGAAAATGGGTATAAAGGAATCTCGCAACTTCTGCCTGTCAGGTGAGTCGCCAAGTCATTGCTAAGCAGTTTGGCGTTGCTTCCTGTAAGTACGACATGCATCTTGGTTCTCAGCAGTCGATTGACAAATAGCGGCCAACCTTCCACATTCTGTATTTCGTCCAAGAAGATGTATTGGAAGTCACCATATATTTTGTATAGCACTTCCAATATATCATTGAGTTGGTTGGTTTGCAATCCCGCCAGACGCTCGTCATCAAAATCTACATAGGCAAAAGTTTTCTCACTATGCTGTAATGCTTGAGTGCATAATGTGGATTTGCCACAACGGCGTACACCGATGACGACTTGGGCTTGTGGACTGCCCAAATCTACAAGTTGTTCTTCTAATCGAGTGCAAAGCTTTTCTTTTTTCCGGCTCTCGATTTCTGTCTTTTGGTCGCTCAGAATGATTTCTAAGCTTCTTTTGTCTATGACTTTCTGTTTCATAGGCGCAAAGATAAAGAAAAAAAGTGATACAATGCCTTATTTTACAAGTTTTAATTGTTTTCAATGCCTTATTTTACAAGAAATGGCCATGGAGCAATGCCTTATTTTACAAAAAACGGCTATGAAGCAATGCCTTATTTTACAAGAAATGACCATGGAGCAATGCCAATAAGCAGTATGAGCAGATGATGATAGTAGGTATGGCAAAAGAAAAATCTGCATAATTTATAGGAGTTTATAGATTTTTTTTGTAACTTTGTCGCGATTTTATACAAACTTTGGGAAAGAAGAAAGAATCATGACAGAAAACATAGAAAGGATCGGCTTCAGACACTCCTTCGCCACAAGAGTGAGCATGTGGATGCTCGGCATGACGGGAATGGTGTTCCTCCTGTCATTCTGCGGAGCCTCGTGGTTCGCCGGAAAGATGATGCTCATTGACGGACACAAGAAAGCCAACCTCGAACTCGACAAGGCTATTCTCAACATCACCGACGACATGGACGCAGTAGAGACTGCCGGCAACAACTTTTCCACGTTCCTCAGATGGAACGAGGTGGAGAAGTTCGCGCCCAATGCCTTCCGGTCCGTCCTCGCCGACTTCCTCAAGGCAAACCCCGACGTACAGGGAGCCGCCGTATGTTTCGAACCCGAATATTTCACGCAGTACAGCGAAGGTTTCGCCCCCTATCTGATGCATTTCAAGAGAGGGGACAACAAATATGCCAACCTCGCCGATGTCTACAAGTACCGCAACACCGGCTGGTACAGGAAGGCAAAGAGCAAAGGATACAGCTTCTGGACCGAAGCATTCAAGGAGGCCAACGGCACCATCGTGAGCAGCTACATCGTGCCACTGACCAATGAAGAGGGGAAATTCATCGGTGTGCTGGCACTCGACATGTCCCTGCAAAACCTCTCCGACGAGGTGCAGGAACAGAAACCCTATCCCCAGTCGTTCATCACCGTGATGGACAAGGATTTCAATTTCCTCGTGCATCCCGACAAGAAGATGATCATGAACGGCAACGTGCACCGTCTGCTCGACAGGAAACGCTTCGAGGTGAACGAGTCGATCATGATAGACATGAAGCGCCAGCGCCGCGGTGTGGGTGCCTTCGCGGTGGGCGGCGACACCAAGTTCCTCTACTATGCCCCCATCAAGCGGTGCGGATGGACCGTGGCTCTGGAGTGTGACAAGGACGAGATTATGGAAGAGGTCACCGCCGTTCGCCTGCAGATGGTCTTCATCTCCGTGGCGGGACTGCTGCTTTTGCTCCTCATCAGCTTCTTCCTCATGCGCAAGCTCCTCCTGCCCATCCGCCTCTACTCGAAGGCGGCGCACCGCATCGCCAAGGGCAAGTTCAACACCCACCTGCAACTGCTGCGCCCCCATGACGAGCTGTGGGTGTTGGGCAACGCCCTCGACCACATGCAGCACTCCCTGGAGAAATACATCAACGAACTGAAGGTGACCACGCAGGCAAAGGGACGCATCGAGAGCGAACTGAACATTGCCAGCAAGATACAGATGTCGATGATCCCCAAGATATTCCCGCCCTATCCCGAGCGGGAGGACCTCGACGTATACGCCACGCTGATCCCCGCCAAGGCGGTGGGCGGAGACCTCTACGACTTCTTCCTCAGGGATGAGAAACTCTTCTTCTGCATCGGCGACGTGTCGGGCAAGGGAGTTCCCGCCTCCCTGGTGATGGCGGTGACCCGCAGTCTGCTGCGCATCGTGGCGACCCAGGAGAGCCGGCCCGACAGAATCGTGGCGTCGCTCAATACCTCCATGTCCGACATGAACGAGACCAATATGTTCGTCACCCTCTTCGTGGGTGTGCTCGACCTGCCCACCGGACGTTTCCGCTACTGCAATGCCGGCCACAACGCCCCCGTCCTCATCGAGGGAGAGACCCGTGAGGTGAAGATGCTCGACGTGAAGCCCAACCTGCCCATCGCCATCATGCCCAAGTGGAACTTCGAACTGCAGGAGACCTACCTCACCACCGACTCCGTGCTGTTCATGTATACCGACGGACTCACCGAGGCGGAGAATGCAGCCCAGGAGCTCTTCGGAGAGGACAGGATGATGGAGGTGCTGAAGGAGACGGAAAACAGGAGTACCAAGGAACAGATAGACACCATGCTCGAAGCCGTGCGCCGGCATGTGAACGGGGCGGAGCAGAGCGACGACCTCACGATGGTGTCACTGGGCTACAAGCGGCAGGAGCGCGACACGAAGTTCTACCGCAAGCGCACCCTCCACAATGATATCCGCGAGACACCGAAGATTGCCGACTTCATCGATGACATCGTGGGAGAGACCGGCATCGACATGGCACTCGCCTGCAGTCTGAACCTCGCCCTGGAAGAGGCGGTGGTCAACGTGATGAACTATGCCTATCCCCACGGACAGGTGGGCAGCATCACCCTGGAGTCGTATGCCTTCGACGGCAGTCTGAAGTTTGTCATCACCGACAACGGCATCCCCTTTGACCCCACGAGGGTGAAGGAACCCGACGTGACCTCGGGCATCGAGGACAGACAGGTGGGCGGACTCGGCATCTTCCTCGTCAACCGCATCATGGACAAGGTGGAATACAAACGGATGAACAATACCAACATTCTTACGCTCAGCAAGAAGCTGGAGATAGAACCCCCTAAAAGATAAGGAGAAAAAGATATGGCAGAAGGATATGAGGCACTTGACATGAAGTGCCAGATGATCGTGGACGATTTCGGCGAAACCCGTTCGCTCTACGAGAAAGTGGAGAAAATAGTCGACAAGATTATCAGCGGCGTGCTGCAAGACAATCATGTGGCGGTCACCGCCGTGGAGTCCCGCGTAAAGAAGCGCGACAGTCTCATCGGCAAACTCGCCCGGAAGGGCTCCAAATACGAGACTGTCGACGATATTACCGACCTCGTGGGCTTCCGTATCATCACCTTCTTCAGTGATGACGTGGACAAGGTGGCGTCGTATATGCAGAAAATCTTCGACATCGACTGGAAATCGTCCATCGACAAGCGCAAGATGCACGAGATGAACAGCTTCGGCTACAACTCCCTGCACTATATCTGCCGCATCCCCAGGACGCTCTATTCAGACGCGAAACATCCCGAGCTGAACGAGATCCGCTTCGAGATACAGATGCGCTCCACCCTGCAGCACGCCTGGGCTGCGATGGAACACGACATCGGCTACAAGTCGGAGATAGAGATGCCGCCGGAATACAGCCGTATGTTGGGCAGACTGGCGGGAATGCTCGAACTCGCCGACGAGGAGTTTGCGAGAATCAGGACCAGTGTGGCGGCGTACCGCCGCAAGATGGACGCCCTCATCCAGGCAGGGGCATTGTCGGAGGTGCAGCTCAACGGTGACACCTTCGCCACCTTCGTGGCACAGAAGCCCTTCGACAAACTGACGAAGCGCATCGCCGCCATCAACCAGGGCGAGATCCAGGAGATGACGTTCGCCCCCTTCTTCCCCCTCCTCAAGGACATGGGGCTGAAGACCTTGCAGGACGTGCACGACTTCATCAAGGAGAACGAGGAAGACGCCTACAAGTTTGCCATGATACAGTTCTCCGATACCGACATCGACATCATCGCCTCCACGGTGGCGCTGCAGGATCTGCTCATCGTGGCGATGCTGAAGAGGGGTGGGGGAAAGGCTGCACTGAAGCATATCTATGATGTGCTCAACGGCAAGAGCGTACATAACAGGCGGTTGGCGGAGATGGCTTACCGGCAGGCTTGCAAGTTGGCGTTTATGAGTGACACATAAATTAAAAAAACATATAAGACAGAAATAAGAGAGGATTATGAATTTACCAATGGATACAGCCTTGGTGGACAAGGCTATTGTCTTTGCTACCAACGCCCACCAAGGGACGGAACGGCGGGGGAAGGGTTATCCCTATATCCTGCATCCGCTGGAGGCGATGGCGATCGTGGCTACCATCGACAATGACCCCGACCTGCTCGCGGCTGCCGTCTTGCACGACACCGTGGAGGACACCGAGGTGACGCTGGAAGAACTCCAAAGGGAGTTTGGCGAACATGTTGCCGACCTCGTGGCTGACGAGACCGACGTGAGGACACTGCCCGACGGACGGGAGCTGACCTGGCAGGAGCGCAAGAAGCGGGACATGGACAACCTCGCCGCTGCTTCACGCGAAGTGAAGATTGTGGCGATGGGCGACAAACTGTCCAACATGAGGGCTATCGCCCGCGACTATCGCCGGAAGGGCGACGAGGTGTGGCAGATGTTCCATGTCAAGGACAAGGCTACCCATGCCTGGAGATACAAGGGGTTGAGGGATGCCTTCAGGGAACTGTCCGATACCTTCGCCTTCCAGGAGTTCGACCGCCTCGTCAAGGAGGTGTTCGGGGAATAATACATTTTAGAAATCAAAAAATAACAAGGATATGAATACATCAGAGAAATTCGTCATCACCATCAACCGTGAGTTGGGTTCCGGTGGACGTACAATAGGCAGAAAATTGGCTGAACGCCTGAATGTGAAGTACTACGACAAGGCGTTGGCAAAGGAGTTGACAGAGAAGTTCGACCTCTCTGTGGAGAAGTTGGAGAAGGTGAAGAGTTCCAAGTTCAACTGGTGGAATGAGTTGAAGGAGAGCTATTACATCCTCTGTACAGGCGTGGAGGCAGTGGATGACAACCTTACCGTCCCCACCACCTACAATATCTTCAAGGTGGAGTCGCAGTTCCTCGAAAGGTTGGCTGAGGAGGAGTCGTGCGTCATTGCCGGCCGTTCCGGCTTCTTCATCTTCCGCCATCATCCCAATTCCCTGAAGATCTTCATCCAGAGTACGGCGGAGAAACGCATCCAGCGCGTGATGGAGAAACAGGGACTCTCGGAGTCAGAGGCGAAAAAGGTGATCGATAAGGTGGACAAGGGACGTGAGAAATATACCCAGGAGTTCTCGGGCACCAGCCGTTACGACGCGCGCAACTACGACCTTGTGCTCAATATCGCCGACATGACGGAGGACGATGCCGTGGAGTTGATCCTCGACTACATCAAGAGAAAAAAGTAAAAAACATCTGTAAACTAATGGGTCTTTTGACCAAGGAAAATATATTATGGATATTGAAATCACCCAAGTGGACGGAGGGGCAAAGGCACGCCTCTCCGGCCGTTTCGATACAGCCGCAGCCGCGGAAATCGGACCTAAGTTCAATGAACTGAGCGAGTATGCCGACGGGGAGATCGTGCTCGACTTCACCGACCTGCAGTATATCAGTTCCTCTGGCTTGCGTCTCCTCATCGGTCTGCGCAAGGACAGTGCGGCAAAGGGCGGCAAGGTCGTCATCGAGAAGATCAACGACTCCATCCGCAACGTCTTCACCATGACAGGCTTCTTCAGCCTGTTCGAGATCAGGGACTGACGCACGTGAAAAAGTTTTTCCCGGAAAATCTGTCACTCTATCACCAAAATAGTGTAAAGTGCTTTATAATCAGTATTTTATAGGTGGTGTAGGATGGGTGATAGATAGGGATAAATGGTGTTTATCTATCACCTTTTCATCCCTATCTATCACCTTTTTTTGAGATTTTATCGTGAAAAATGATATTGGACAATGACGAAGTTTCAACGGGTTTCTCCGACTGAAACTATGAGTTTCTTCGGCTGAAACTATGAGTTTCTATGGTTGAAACTCCGAGTTTCTCCCTAAGAAACTCGTTGAAACCTGTATGCTTATTTGGATAAGTCTCCTTTCTATAGGGTGATAGATGCGACCATCTATCACCCATCTATCACCTATCTATCACCCTATTCAAACCGCTGCAACATAGATGGTTACGGCGATTTGGTGATAGAATGACAGATTTTTCGGGGAAAAACTTTTTTTTATTTCTTGATGACGGTTAAAAAATAACTTGGTACGATTTTAACGCCTCCTTATAGTTTGTGACCT
>CAVCCB010000018.1:0-24743 GCA_963600595.1 Subdoligranulum sp. APC924/74
ACCTTGTAGGTCTTGTTCTCGACCCACGCCTGGTGCCATTTCTTCTCGATTTCTCTGAAGTTGTATTCCATTGTTTTTTATCTTTTTTTTATTTCGTTTCTGTTTTTTTAATAAGGTGTATTCCCATTTTCGGTGCAAAATTACATTTATTTTGGCATACAACAAAATAAAAAGGAATATTTCTTCAACAAAAAAGGATGGTGACTAATTTTGTCACCATCCTTTTTCTGTGGCACGGCTTGTTTTACTTCTCCACCAGCACCGTCTGCTCCTCATATCCGTCGAAACCTACGCTCATGTCGGCTCCTTTGCTCTGGAATATGTCGAGCAATGTCTGCTGCATCTCCGGCCCGATGAGTATCTCGCCGTTCTTCGCCTTGTAGAAGCGGCGCTCGGTATAGGGGGTGCTGTGGGACAGATGCTTGGCGTTGCCTGTGGGGATGGTGTCGCAGATGCGCTTGAATCCTCGTGCCCATCGCTGTTTTTCGGCGACGAGGTGGTAAGGGCAGGTGTCGCCTTCCACTCTCAGCTTTCGGGGGTTCAATACGCAGAAGGTGTCCTCTTCTTCAAGAGCCTTCTGATAGGTGGCGTAACGGGCGCAAGTGGCGCTGAGTGAGCAGGATGCCAGTGGGCAAGCTGCTGTTGACGGAATGTACTTTGCTTTGTTTTTGTTCATAACTGATAACTTTTTTGATGATTTTTCTATTGCTTATGATTTCTGCGAGACAATGTTCTGCTTTCTGCCTCAGCCAGGGCAAAGTTCTGCCTTCAGTCAGGGCGGTATATTGCCCTGACTGAGGCGATAGTAGATACAAGGAGACGGAGAATGTCTTTTACCCTTCACCCTTCACCTTTTGGCTCGGAATGCCGATAAACAGAGGGGTTTCAGAGGGTGAAGGGTGGGCGGTGACCCTTCACCCACCCTTCACCACCCTTCACCTTTTCGGTGGGAGTCAGGCGGCGCTGGCAATGAGCAGGTATGCCTGGCCGTGCTTGGTGTGCTTGCTCTTGCACCCCATGAATTTTAGAGCCTGCCCTATCTTCACCTTCGTGCTCATGCTGCCCACGAGCATCGGGTATTGGGTGTGGAGCGTATCGAACACCTCCGAGCTTACCATCCACTTGCCCTCCTTGTCGTCGGAAGGCATTCGGAAGCAGTTCTTGATCATTACGTCCAGGTCGTCTGTCTTGAAGTAGGGCTGGTTGCGCTCCTGGATGCGCGCCACCTCGCCATTGGTGAACCAATAGGGAATTTCTTCTTCCCGAAGCTCATAGATAAGCTGGGCATAGAGCTGTCCGTAGTCTATCTGTGAATCATTGTCAATGTATTCTCCATCAGGCACTTGCACGCAGATGTAACGGCGGCTTCCCGTAGGGTCGCAGAGTGGATGTGCATCGTTGGTGGTGGCGAG
Source organism: Subdoligranulum sp. APC924/74 (assembly GCA_963600595.1). Lineage (GTDB taxonomy): Bacteria > Bacteroidota > Bacteroidia > Bacteroidales > Bacteroidaceae > Prevotella. Next base: position 1,413 of record CAVCCB010000018.1, read on the forward strand.
GAAGGAGGCGTAGCGGGGACGGTCGTCCTGGCTCTTGCCGTAGATGGGACGGCCGTTCACCTTCACTTTCGAAAGGGTTTGCTTCAGCTTGCCCTGTTGCGAGGGTCCCATATTGGCAAACTCGTCGATGTTGACAAGGAGATTGTGGGTGAGTGCCATCTCTGAGTCAAACTTGTTGCCGAAGTTGATGTGGTCGAGGAAGTATGGGCGCAGCTCCCCGGGCAGGAGTCTGACGGCGAAGGTGCTCTTGCCGCAACCCTGGCTTCCTATCAGTACGGGCACTGCCTCGTTGCCGTGCAGCATGTCCATCTGGAGCCAGTGGGCAACGGCGGAACGGAGCCAGGTGGCAAGCCAACCCAGTTGCTCGCTCGTCAGTCCCGGTATTCTGCCGAAGAGTGCCGCCACATGGTTCTTTCCGTCCCATTGCGGGAGGTGCTCCAGGTATTCCCTGATGGGGTCGAAGAGGGGCACGGCATCCGACTTGATGTACTCGTCGATGTCTTGGCGGGGCGACTTGTTGTCGCCGATGCCCGTCTTCTTGGCTTGGCGGACGATGGAGTTGAAAGCCTCGTCGGTGAGCACTTGCCAGTCTGTCTTCTCTTCTTTCTCGCCGTTAGCCTCTTCATCGCTTTCCGCCGCAGCATTTTCGGTGGTGCGGAGGAACTCTGTCTTTCCGCTCAACTGGTTTCGGCGGAAGAGGAAGTTCTCCTCCATGAAGCTCTCTACCAGGTAGATTGCTGATTGATTACCCGTCATCGTCATGGATGACATTTCCTGATTCATTTCATTTTTTCCCATAAATGTGGTTTTAAATGGTTTATAAATTATTGTTCGCGTGGATGGAGAATGGGGCGAAGCCAGACCTTTCCCTGCCGAGGGTGAAGGGTGGTGAAGGGTGGGTGAAGGGTCACTGCTTACCCTTCACCCCTTCAAATGCCCTGTTTATCGGCATTTCGGGACAAAAGGTGAAGGGTGAAGGCTTTCCGCATCTGTCTCCTTCCGGCTCACCGGTTCTCGAATCCGAGTGCAAAGATAATACAAGGAGGGGGCGGTTTGCAAATTTTCCCACGCTCCCCATACCCTTTTCCCTGCAATTTGGGAAGAAATCAGGGGGTGCGTGGGAAAAGGCGTGGGAAAAATGAAAATTATCGGCATTTTCCTTGGTCGTGTCAGGATTAAGTCGTAACTTTGTCTTAACCTAAAAACAAGACAAAATGGCAAATATGACAGATTCCGCTTCTTCGCTCAACTACGATGCCTTTGACCGGCAGCTCGACCATTTCGTAAGGATGATGGAGCTGCTGGTGGATGGGTGGAAAGACAGAAATCAGCAGGAGATGACTTTCGACATCGGCTCGCTGTGCATCAAGGCATCCAAGCTCTGCTATATGGCAGACCAGGACCTTGCCTTGCAACATGCCGACGCCACGCAAGGGCGAAAGAAGGAAAACGAGCAGATGCTCAGTCAGCTGGAAGGGCTGATGCGGCGTTTCGGACCCTTGCTGTTGATGCTGATAAGTACAATTAATGAAACTCACATGTACCTGGGCAAAGAGTCGCCCATGTTTCCTTTCAAGGTCAGTGCCATCTTCCCGCGCATTCACGACTTGCTGAAGATGGAAGGAATGACAACCGAGAAATTCAACTACCTGCAAGGACTCCTTGTGATGGCGGAAAATATGATGGGAGATGAAGCCCCCTTGATCTTGGAAGAGCTGTGTGATGTTCCCGGAGCGTTTCCCGGGCAGGAGTCTTCTGATGATTCCCTTACGCCTGAAGAAAAACAGGGCACTGAAACGATGAAGCGTCTTTGGAATGTGCTTTGCCTCTTTACCCTGCTCAGCTATCTTCTCCTGCATTTCCGGCGGGTGTGCAATGTCACCAGCCGTCCGTTGGATGCCGATGCGGTAATCCGTCTCACGGAGATGAAGGTGCAGAAATACATGAGCGGAAAGGAGGGCGGGCGCCAGCTCGAACTCTACCAGTCTCGCTTGCGGTACGAGAACGACGGCAAGCCGCTCGGCGTGGAGCAATGGCTGAAGGCGCGCAGGGAGCTGAAGGAGCTGGTGCCACCCAAGTTCGAGCTTGCCTTCCTCCATTATGCAGGCGATACCGGCAAGGCTGGCGATGAGCTTGCCAAGCTCACTATCAATCCGGAGGAATTTGATAATCTGGTGGATGTATTGGCGAAATACCAGCTCGTCACCCGTCGCATTTTCGAAATCAGTCATCCCGAGGAACAGGCGCATACCTTGCCCAACGAGGCGTTCAACTGGGTGGTGAACGGCAAGAGCGTGGATATGCTGGAGCTGAAGAAGTCCATCGGCAAGATGGCGGCGTTGGTGAAGAAGAAGAACCAGTGGTTCTGCGTGTGGAGCGTATTGAAACACCTTAATATATTAAGGGACGACTGCATTTTCGCCACCTTCGCCCATCAGATGATGAGCAAGGAATGGTTTGGAGACGACAAGAACATCGTTCCCTTCACCGCCGACAATCTGAGCGACTTTTCCCACTACTTCAATGAGTACGACTATACCGACTGGACAGAGGAGATGTTTCAGGAAAAGAGGCAACTCTACGGCATGACGAAGTGGGCATCCAAGCTCTGCTCCAACTTCTCCTCGCTCTGCGACAAGATGATGAAGGCAATATGGGGCTATCAGTTCCTGGAAGCCGTTTAGTAATAGTAAAATTTATTTATGTGTGTCGAGCCAAATGGCAAGCAGTGGGTCAGCGACGCTGTATGTCTTCTCGTTTCTCGTGATGACATCGTCTTCCAAGAGCTTGGTCACGGCGGACTGGGTGGCGCTTGGCGACTTGAGCCTGTGTTTCTTGGTGAAGGCTGCCGATGAGATGCTCTTTGCGGTGCCCTCCTCGTGTATGGCATAGAGCACCTCCTTCTGTGGTTCGGAGATATAGGCGAGGAGCTCGCGGATGCGATAATCGTTCTCTGCCACGAAGTCGTTGATGAGTTGTTCGACGAGGGCTGAGTCACAGGTCTCGCCTTGTGGAGTCATGGCATAGGCATCCTTCATGATGCGCTGTATGTATAGCGTCACCCCTCGCAGGGCATGGTATGCTATCGCTATCGCCTCGGGCTGAATGTCCTTGCTCGCCTCGTGGAAATGTCGGATGGCAAACTTTTGGTAAATAGGCAGTTGGATGGCTTCCAACTGTATCAGCTTGGCACTTTGGAAGAAGGGACGGCGCGAGGAGAGAAACATTTCTTCCAGGATGGTACGCTGACTGCCTGCAAACACAAAGTTGGCATTGTCCGACTTCTGGATGTATGAGCGGAGTATCGCCTCTATGTTCTTTTCGGGATACTTGGTGATTTGCTGAAACTCGTCGATGACCACAAAGCATCGCCTGTCGGCTTGTTCGATGAAGTCGAAAATTTCCCGGATGGTATAGTCGGGCATGTTGATGTCGCCTAATTTCACGTCAAAGGTTGGTGTGTTTTGTATCGGGTCGTACCCGAAACTGGCTGATAGGGAACGGAGGGTGGTGATGAAGAGACGGCGCATCTTGTCGCTTTTCGTGGCTATCTTGTCGTAGACGGCTGTGCCTAAGGCATAGATGAATTCCTTGAAGCAGGTGGTATGCAGTATGTCCACTTGGATGGTGAAGTAGTCGTTGTATATCTCTTGCTGGTGGAAAACGAAGTCGACGAGGGCGGTCTTCCCCATGCGGCGAGGAGAGGTGATGACTACGTTCATCTGGTTGAGCAGTGCCTGGCTCAACGCTTTCGACTCTTCCACACGGTCGCAAAAGTAGGCTGCTGGTATGCTGCCTGTCACGATAAACGGGTTGATGTTTATAGTCATATCTTATTATCTTATAATTGTTTAGATGCAAAGATAAGACTAATATTTTGATTATCCAAACAAAATTATCAAAAAAGGATAATTTTGTTTGGATAATTTTGGTGTATGGTGGAATCTGTAAGGTATTTCCAACGTATTGTTCAAGTTGTTTTTGCGAATTTTATCGAGTATATTCGATAAAATTGATATAGTTTTATCGAATATACTCGATAAAACTTGCCTAATAAGATAAAAAGTATTATCTTTGTCCGCACATATAAAGAATAGGAATATGACCAAAGATTTAATCAAGTATCTCATCAGTTATTATCAAGACTTCGTTTCGAATATAACTTTTGAGGAGCGACAATACGAACTGGAACCGAATGCAAACTATGTGTTTGTAGGGCTTCGCCGTGCAGGAAAGTCATACCTTATGTACCAGCAGATACATTGTTTGTTGGCGCAAGGACATTCGCTGGATGAATTTTTGTATTTCAACTTCGAGGATGACCGTATAGATGCTTTGGAGATGGCAGACTTGGACTTGATTAAGCTTAGTTATGAGGAGATGTATGACCATCGTCCGATATTCTTCCTTGATGAGATACAGAACATCAGGGGATGGGAGAAGTTTGCCCGCCGCCTTGCCGATACGGGCTATCGGGTATATATTACTGGCAGCAATGCCAAGATGCTGAGCAGTGAGATTGCTACGACCTTGGGCGGGCGATACCTTATCAAGGAAATATATCCATTCTCTTTTAGGGAATATCTTGGTTTTAAGAGGATTGACATGAGCAACAGGAATGCCATCTATAAGTATAGAAATGACATCATGAAGGCCTACGAAGAGTATTTCAGGGATGGAGGATTGCCCGAGACCTTGTTGATGAGCGACAAGCGTTCGTGGATAAGCAGTTTGTTCAACAAGATATTCTTCGGTGACTTGGTGGCGCGCCATAAGGTACGAAATGACTTTGCCCTGCGCATTATGATCCGTAAGTTGGCAGAAAGTGTAAAACAGCCTTCTTCCTACAATCGCATTGCCAACATCGCTTCTACCGTAGGCAAGAAGATAAGCGTTGACACGGTAATCGATTACATGTCTTATCTCCAAGAGTCGTGGCTCATTTTGCCTTACGAAAACATTGCGACCAAACTGATAGACAAGGAGTCGAACAGGAAGTATTATTTCATAGACAATGGCATCCTCAATCTGTTCTTGATAGATCCCGTAACATCATTGCTGGAGAACCAAGTTGCCATTCGCTTGCGCCAAGTATATGGTGACAGGGTATATTTCTACAATCAAAACGTAGAGGTGGATTTTGTGGTTTATGATGAAGGGCTCGCCTTTCAGGTGTCTTACTCCTTGGGTGATCCTGATACAGAAAAGCGGGAAGTGGACGCATTGGTCAAGCTCAACAAAGTGTTGCCCATGCGTCAACTGACGATTATCACCAAGGAGGAGGAGAGGAATATCATGGCTGGTGATGTCGCCATCCACGTTGTGCCTATTTGGAAATGGATGCTGGACGTGTGATTCTGTGCAGCGGACACATGATGAGCTTTCCGTCGTTATCCCTTAGGTGCATGCCGTTGCCCCGGCAGAACCTAAAGTACTTGCACTCAGCACACTCGTCCTTTTTCATCCACTCACGGTTGCGATAGGGAAGGAAACGGTGTTGCCAAACCTCCATGAAGTCATCCTGGTAGATGTTGCCCTGGTGATAGTTGGAACGGATGCTGGCGCAGGCGGAGATGGAGCCGTCCACCAAGACGGAACCAACCGTTACACCAGCCTGGCAACCGAAGAAGTAATCCCGGATGTCACCCTCGAAGTTGCCCATGAATCCTTCGCAGCCATAGCTGCAATGGATAAGTCCTTCTTGGCGAGTCTGCTTGATAAACTCCAAGATGCCCTTGTATTCCTCGGGCTTGAGGTGCATGTCGGGGTCAGAGGCGGCTCTGCCCACAGGGAAGACGGCTACCACTCGCCATCTTTTCACACCTTTCCCTATCAGGAACTTCTTGATGGCTTCGAGATGGGGATAATTGCGGCGGTTCACACAGGTGAGGATGTCGTATTTTATCTCAGGATGGGCCACCAGCAAGTCTATCGCTTGCGACACTCTCTCAAAACTATGCTTGTTGCCGCGCATCCAGTTGTGCTCATCGCCCAGTCCGTCCATACTGATGGTCATGGTGTGGAGACCAGAACGCAGCAAGTCGTTGAATTTCTGTGGAGTAAGATAAAGGGCATTGGTCACCATACCCCAAGGAAAGCCTTTCTCGTAGATGGCTTTTCCACACTCGGCGATGTCCTCACGCATCAAGGGCTCGCCACCTGTTACGATGACGAAAACATTGTGCGGGTCGGTATGTTGCCTGATGTTGTCGAGCACTTGCAGGAAGTCTGGCAGAGGCATGTCCGTTGCTCCGGCTTTCACCTTGCAGTCGCTTCCGCAATGGCGGCAGTGCAGGTTGCATCTTAAGGTGCATTCCCAGAAGAGTTGCCTTAGGGGATGTTCCTCCACTTGTTGGGAGTATGCCTTGCGCCAAATCTCCAAGGCGAGACGGCGGCGTAAGGACAAAGGCTCTGTCTTTGTCATGGCTACAAGTAAGATGAGGGATTATTGCTTTTTCTTGAGCTTTGCGTTGGCAGTAATCTCATAAGAGCCAAGGTTCCATGAGCCGTCTCTTTCGGAAGTCTGCTTGATGGTCAGGTCTTTGCCTTGCACGGTGTCGTTGGCAAAGGTTCCTCCATTGGCTTCCCCATCCACGTCTTCGAAGATGACTTTCACGATGTCTTCTTGTTGGGAAGTAGGAGAACCTGTCATGGAGTGATTTCCTAAGAGGTAGTTTCCATTGCTGTCTGTATAAGCAATGCTGTCTTTTGCCTCTCTTCCGTATTTTACTTCTACTTTTGTCTTGATGCCTTGTATAGGATTGCCCTCTTCATCGGTCACGTTGCCTTTCACTTGGAAGGTGCTGGTTGGTGTTCCGTAGAGGCATTCTCCTCCTCCGCCCAGTCCATTCTCGCCGCAAGATGAGAAACCGAGCAGCGACAACAAGGTGGCTGCCAGTGCATTGTACCAATGTGTAAGCTTTGCTTTCATATCGTTTGTGTATTGAATAGTTATACGTTTTACTGTCTTTTGTTGCAGCTTTTGCTTTTATAATGCAAAGATATAGTTTTCTTGCTTGAATCTTTGGTAAAATGTCGGAGATTTAAATTTTATTATACTATACTTCCGCTTTTAGACTAAGTTCCAGGAGTTTGTCGCACAGTTGATAGACCCCATCATCCTGCGTGATGAAATCCTTGTCGAGCAAAACCTTGGCCGCCCCCTGTACCGTGCTGGACCCCAAACGATACTTTTGCAGGAATTCTTGCGACATAATCGACTTGGGTTTCCCTTCCCGGGCGATGGCGACAAGCACTTGTTTTTGCTTGGCTGTGAGCTGGTAAACAAGTGCCTGATAAGCAAATCGGTGTTGCGAAAGAATGCTGCTGATGGCATATTCCACATCGCTTGTCGCTAATGTCTTTTGGGTGGAAATGGCAGTGTAGAGCATATTGAGAACATACTGGATGTACCATGTGATGCCGTCAAAACGACGGTACAGCTCATGGAATGCCCCGGCGCTTATCTCCTTGTTGTTCTTGGCAAGGTGACGGTTGGCAAATTCCAGATAGGCCTGCTCCCTGATGGGCTCCAGCCCCATGATGCTCGAACTGTGGTAGAAGGGACGGGCCTGCGACGTGAACATCAGTGCCATCATGTGACGTTTGGAGCCAGAGAAGATGAAGGTGGCGTTATGGCAATTCTGTATGCGTTTGCGAAGCATGGCCTCCACGGTCTTTTCCGGATACTGGGCGATGGTCTGAAACTCGTCGATGGCAATGAGGCAAGGCTTGTCGGCTTGTTCGAGATAGGCGAAAATCTCGTCGAGCGTAATGTCCGGAGTCAGAATGTCACCGATGCCCACGCTCCATTCGGGATTGCCATTGATGTCGAAGGAGATAGTGGACTTCAAGGACTGTAGGATGTTCAGAAAGAATTCCCATACTTTTCTGCCTTTCGGCTTCAGGGTTGCGAGAATACCCTTGCCAAGAGCATAGACAAATTCGTTGAGATTTTTGCTGTCATAGATGTCGATATAGACGCAGTGGTATTGTTCACATATCTCTTTCTGCTGAAAGCAATGGTAGATGAGCCCCGACTTTCCCAAGCGGCGGGGAGCGATGAGCGCCACATTGCATCGGTTGGTGATGTGGCGGGTGAGCAGGCTTGTCTCTTCCACTCTGTCGCAGAAGTAGTCTGGAGACAAGTAGCCTTCTATGAGAAACGGATTTGTCTGTACCATATTTGATTATGTTATTATGAGTTTTGCGTTACGAAGAATCCATAATTCTTCTTTTGCACTGCAAAGATAATACTAATATTTAAGTTTTAACTCCTTGCCTTCCCCCTGAAACTGTTTCTTGCCAGTGCTGACTCGCAGTTCTGGCAGAGTTTCTCAGAGGCGGCATGATGCTTGAAAGCCTCTGTCATTGCCAAGGCACGGGGGGAAGAGAGGATTTCTTCCAATGACTGGCTGAAGAGATTGCCGAGGATGACGTTGCCGTCATGGTCGAGACAGCAAGGCACCAAACTGCCGTCGGAGAGGATGCCTATCTGCTTGGTCAACGCCTTGCAATACAACTGCGCTTTCTGTCCACTCTCTCCTACCCTTTTCGTTCCTGCGTCAGGCCACTGGAACTTTCTGTCGAACTCCAGGTAGAGGTTGTCGGACAGGCGGAACCCGTCGGGGCGTTCCCTCCAGGGCTTCGGCACATACAGTTCGATGAGACGCATCACCTCCTCGTTCTCCCTGTCCCTGCCTCCTTGGTTCCAGAGTCTCAGCACCACGCAAGTGCCCTTCCGGGCTGCTTGCGTGGAGAATTGCATCACCTCTTCCATATACTCGGCAAGTTCTCCCCGCTCATTGCTCTCATGCGAATGGAGGGAGAGTTGGATCTTGTGGGGCAGCGTGTCGAGGAGTTCCATGCAGCGGTGGAGCAAGGTGCCGTTGGACGTAAGTACGGTCTTGAAGCCCTTCTCCCTCGCCATCATGATGAACTGTGGCAGCAGGGGATGGAGCAAAGGTTCGCCCATCAGATGGAAATAGAGGAAACATACTTTCCCGCGAACCTTCTCCGTAAGCAAGTCGAACTCCCCCTCAGACAACTGTCTCTTGGGGCGGTGGTGCTTCGGACAGAAGTCACAGTTCAGATTGCAAGTATTGGTAATCTCTATGTAACAACGATCTATCAAAACCTTACTTTCTTAACTGGTTACTTGTCCTTGTCTGACTGGATGAGGGCGAGCAGGTGCTCCACCGCCACTTCCTGCGGGATGTTCTTCTCCACGCAGACCTGTTTGCGATAGAGGCTCACGCGGTTTACGCCGGCACCCACATAACCGTAGTCGGCATCCGCCATCTCGCCGGGACCGTTCACAATGCAGCCCATGATACCAATTTTCAGCCCCTTCATGTCCTTGGTGGCCTCCTTGATCCTGGCGATGGTCTCGCGGAGGTCGTAGAGGGTTCTTCCACAACCCGGGCAACTGATGTACTCTGTCTTCGAAGTACGCAGGCGTGCAGCCTGGAGGATGCCAAAGGCAGTCTCGTCGATGGTCTGTGCAGGGATGTCACCGTTGTTCATCAGCCAGATGCCATCAGTCAGGCCGTCAATCATCAAGGCTCCCATATCGGCTGCCGCCTCCAACTGGAAGTCGCTCTTCTCCTCCTTGGAGTGTTGGTACATCTGTGCGAAGACAACGGGGTTCTTGACGCCAGCGTTCATCATCTCATGCACTAGGGCGCGCTGGTCGCCCAATCTGTTCTGATGGTTGCTCACGCAGACAACTACCACTTCGGGATGAGCCTTGAGGCAAGCGATGTACTCTGCCGAAGGAGTGCCATACTGGAGGGTGAGGAATTTCACGTCCGCCTTGATGCTGGCGATGAGGGGCATCGCCATGGCAGGGAAGATGGGATAGAGCTTGGCACCTGTGGTCTCAGGCTTGCTGTTCAAAGTCTCATATACATTATAATCCACAATGTAGCTCTGTCCGGCAACAAACTGCTTGGGCATCTTTCCACCTATATATATATAGTCGGGCTTGGTGTCGATATTGTCGCAGAGGGTGCTTTCGCCGTTGATGCGGTTGCTGATGACCACGGGAACATTGTCGCCGCCGATGTTGCCCACAGCGGTGGTCTCCCGGCGTGAGGGGCGCAGCCAGTCGAAGGAAGGGCACGCCTCTGCAGGAATCATCATCTGTCCCTGCTTCTTTCCGATATAGTCCACCAAGTGGCGGGCAACGGGAATCTCCGCAGCGGGTTCCTCGCTGAGACTCACGCGGATGGTGTCGCCGATGCCGTCGGAGAGCAATGCACCGATGCCCACGGCACTCTTGATGCGACCGTCCTCACCTTCCCCGGCCTCCGTCACACCGAGATGGAGGGGATAGTTCATGCCTTCCTTCTCCATCTCGCTCACCAAGAGACGCATGGAACGAACCATCACTACCGTGTTCGAAGATTTGATGGAGATAACCACATTGTTGAAATTCTCCTTCTTGCAGATGCGGAGGAACTCCATGCAACTCTCCACGATGCCTTCGGGAGTGTCTCCGTAGCGGTTGCGGATGCGGTCAGAGAGCGAACCGTGGTTCACGCCGATGCGGATGGCGGTATGGTTCTCCTTGCAGATGTTGAGGAAAGGCACGAAGCGGGCTTCTATCTTCTGCAGCTCCTTGGCGTATTCCTCGTCTGTATATTCCTGTTGGATGAACTTGCGGGCAGGGTCCACATAGTTGCCGGGGTTGACGCGCACCTTCTCGCAATAGAGGGCGGCGACATCTGCAACGTTGGGATTGAAATGAACATCTGCAACGAGAGGTGTCTGGTAACCGTCGGCACGGATGCCGGCATTGATGTTCTTCATGTTCTCCGCCTCTCGTGACCCCTGGGTGGTGAAGCGCACCAGCTCGCCGCCAGCCTTGATGATTTCCTCCGCCTGCTGTATGCAAGCCTCGGTGTCATTGGTGTTGGTGGTGGTCATCGACTGGATGCGCACAGGGTTGTCGCCTCCCAGGTCGATGGCACCTACATGGACAACCGACGACGGGCGTCGGGTATAATTGAAAAAGTCTACCATTTAGTTACACTTAAAGTCGTATTTCACTTCCGCCAAGTCCTTGTTGGCCTTCTCGATCTTGGCACCGAGACCAGCCTTCCATGCGTCCACCTTCTTGGCCACTTCCTCATCGCTGAGGGCGATCATCTCTGCGGCGAGGATGGCAGCGTTCTGGGCTGCATTGACACCAACAGTAGCCACGGGGATTCCTGGGGGCATCTGGATGATGCTGAGCATGGCATCGAGACCGTCGAGCATCCCCTTGATGGGCACACCGATGACAGGCAGTGGAGTGGATGCGGCAATCACGCCGGGAAGGGCGGCTGCCATGCCTGCTGCGGCGATGATGACCTTCACACCACGCTCCTTGGCTCCTTTGGCGAAAGCCTCCACGGCATCGGGAGTGCGATGGGCGGAGAGGGCATTGACTTCGAAAGGAATCTGGTTGTCGTCCAACCACTTACATGCTTTTTCCATAACAGGCAGGTCGCTGGTACTGCCCATGATAATGCTTACTAATGGTTTCATTTCTTCTTATTGTTTAATAGATGAATGTTTCTTTATATATTATATGACTATGAATGCACAGAAAAGTCCGATGAAGAATCCTGCAACGACTTGCGAGAGGGTGTGCTGGCGCAGGATGATGCGAGCCGAACCCACCATTCCTGCCAGTATCAGCACCACACATATCCACCACATGGGGTTGAACGAGAAGCCTATCGAATAAGCCAGCAAGGCTCCCATTACCCCACCAATTGCTGCTGTGTGGGTGGAGACTTTCCACCATACGTTGATGAGGGCGCACACCATCTGGATGACCAGTGCCGCCACCAGGATGATGCTGATGACGCGGGGAGTGTTGTGGTATTCCATAAGAAAGAAGCAGCCGAAATAGCTTACGATGGAGATGATGTAGGGTACGATGCGGCGCTCTTTCTTTGCCAGTTCCGTAGACGACCATCCCTGATAGCGGCGGTACAGATGGATCAGCAACGTGGGGATCAGGATGGTGAATATGTATACGGCAAGCAGCGTGTGCAACTTGTATGACATTGGCAGCAAAGCCATATAGCTGAACATGAACAGTGCCACCAGTCCGACGAGCGGCAGGTAGAACGGCGTAAAGATCATGCTCATGATTTGCGCTGCCAATATAATCTTCTTCTCTTTCATACTAACTTCTCTTCATTACCTTGGGAGCTTATTTGCGAAGCCGCGCTACAGGGATTCCAAACTGTTCCCTGTACTTTGCCACCGTGCGGCGGGCTATAGGGAAACCTTTTTCCTTCAGTAGCTTGGCAAGTGTGTCATCGCTCAGCGGCTTCTTCTTGTCTTCCTTGTCGATGAGTTCCTGGAGGGCTATCTTGATTTTGCGGGTCGACATTTCCTCGCCGTCTTCGGTGACATAGCTGTCGGTGAAGAAGAACTTCAGCGGGAAGGTGCCCCATTTGGTCTGTGCGTACTTGACGTTGCTCACTCGGGAGACAGTACTGATGTCCAGTCCAGTGCGGTCTGCCACATCCTTGAGAATCATCGGCTTGAGGTCTGCTTCGTCACCGTCCAGGAAGAATTTCTTCTGTATGTCGATGATGGCCTTCATCGTGATGTAGAGGGTGTGGCGGCGTTGCTTGATTGCCTCGATGAATCCCTGCGCCTTGTCCACCTTTTCCTTGGCGTAGAGCAGTGCCTCCTTGTCCTTGCGGCTCATCTTGTCCTTGTTCTTCTTGTAGGTGTCGATCATGTCGGTGAACGACGGCGACACGGTAAGCTCGGGGATGTGGCCGCGGTTGAGTGTGAAGGTGACAGTGTCATCGTCTGTGGTATCGATGATGAAGTCAGGCGTGATCTGCTGCATGTTCCTCCCCTCCGTCTCGCCCAGGGAAGCGCCGGGCTTGGGGTTCAGCTTGTGTATCTCCTTTTGTAGGGTCTCCACTTCCGTATCGCTGAGGTACATGTTGCTCTGGATCTTGTCCCAGTGCTTCTTGATGAACTCGTCGAAGTAGTTGAGGATGATTTCCGTCAGGCAGATTCTCAGTCTGCCGTGCGGCAATCTCCTTATTTGTAGGAGGAGGCACTCCTGCAGGCTTCTTGCTCCTATGCCAGCGGGATCGAAGGTCTGGAGGATGTGCAGCACATGCTCCACCTCTTTCTCATTGGTGTCGATGTTCTGGTAGATGGCAAGTTCGTCGCAGATGCTGTCGAGGTCCTTGCGCAGCAGACCGTCATCGTCGAGTGACCCGATGAGGTATTCCATGATTTCCTTTTCCTTGTCGCTGAGCACCTGCATGTCCATCTGCTCCTTCAACTTGTCATAGAAGGAGGTGGTGTCTCCGTACACCATTTCTTCGTAGTCGGCGTTTTGTGTGCTGTAGCGTTCAGTGTTGTAGTCGGGCATCTGGTCGTCCCTGCCGATGTTTTCCAGGGCTGAGTCGAGTGCGTCCTCGCGTTCTTCCTTCTCCTTTTGAGTCTCGAAGGTGTCTTCTTCCTCATTACTGTCTTCCGAATGGTCGTTCATGGCGAGGTCATCACCATTTCCATTGTCATTCAGCAAGTCATCCGGGTTCTCGCTTTCCAGGGCGGGGTTGTCGTCCAGCTCGGCGTTGACGCTGTCCTCCAGCTCGGTGAGGGGCATCTCCAGCAGCTTCACCTGCAACATCTGTTGGGCGGAGAGTCTTTGTAGCTGCTGTAGCTTCTGTGCCTGTGTCTGAATGAGTTTCTGAGCCATATTTTCCTTTGTCTATTTATAGTGCAAAATTACGACTTTTCGATGATAAAGCAAAATAAATGCGGTATTATTTTATATAAAAAATGCGCAACTTCGAACTTCATCCGAAATTGCGCATTCTTTAATATTTGTATTCTCATTCTTTTCATAACCAAGAGAGTTTACTTTTTCAAGTTCCTCTCCACCACGTAGCCTGAAGCAGTAAATGCTGCTACCCAGGCGATCATCATTGTTAATCCCATTTTTTTTCTTTTTACCTTAGTTTCTAATTCCTATTGAAGTTACATTCTCAATTTGTGTCGTCCTTGAATTTACAATCTTTATTTACCTTATCCTAATACCTGTCGTCCTTGAATTTACAATCTTTATTTACCTTCTATTAACTAATAACCTAAAAACAACTAACAATCTTAACCTAAAAACCTAATAACCTTTTGTCTTATTGACGATGCAAAGGTACGGCGATTTTCGATACCTTCCAAATATTTTGAAGGGAAATATGCGAAAAATGCCGTTTTCTTGATATAAATCAATGATGTGTGTGCGCACACAAGTGCTTTTTAACATAGAAGTGACCTGTATCAAGTATCTTGAGGATGGTCGGGCACGAAGGCATTCTCGCTCATGAATACGGCGATGGTCTTGAGCCTGATGTAGTCTTCTGAGAGATACACGAGACCGTTGCTCTTCCATTGCTTTCCCCATGAATTCTTACAGACGTAATAGTTCTGCCCTCCATGGCGGAACATTCCTATGATTTCCATCGTGTGGTCGTCGGTGGTGAGCAACTGCTCGAATTCCCTTTGGCGTGATTCCTGGGTGACTGGGCGCTGGGACGATTGGATGTCCACATAGCTCGACGGGTTGTCAGAGAAGCCTGGTTCGGAGATGTCCCCTTCCCAGCACACGGGGTGCCCGCGTTCTATCGCCCTTTGTATGTGGGAGACAAGTTCGTCGATCGGGATGTTGAGGAATGGGGCGTGCTGTTGGTTGTCGGGCACCTCCAGGGCGAAGTACTCGCGGAAGGGGTGGTGGGTGAAACTGGTCAGCGAAACGTATTCCTCGGGATAGCATACACTGTGGGCAAATTCAAGCGGTGTGTATTCTGCTCCGAGCAGATGGACAATCTTGGCAGGCTGTACGCCAATCTCCTGGTCCAGGAGTTCGTCGAGCTGTTCGTGCAACTTGTCCAGACCGGCTTTTTGGGCGAGGGCGTTGTTGCAGATTTGCTCTATCTTCCGGGAGAGTACTTTGTAGTTGATGTTTTTCGGGTCTTCGTAGCTGTCGTAGGGTTCGGCACCGTATTTCTGTATATAATATATAAGGTCAGAACCCATGCCCCTCATGCTGATGTGTCTTTTCCCTTTGGAGAGGTAGTACTCGTAGGCTTTTTCGTGGAGCATCATTCGGGCGATATAGGCTATGGAGAGATTGATGGAGTCGCCTTTCATGATATGTTCGCTCTCAATGGTGGCGAGCATGCTGTAAGCCCAGCAGAGCGAACTGTTGCCTTGCTGCTTGACGGGGGTGTGGCGGATGAGCTTCACGCCCTTGGGGAGCGCCTCTCTCTTGGCAGGTGCCAAGCGGCGGCTCTTGTCACCGCAACCGGCGATGACAAGAGCCGTGAGCATGAGGAGTAGGATGTTTCTTTTCATTATTGGGGATTATTTCAAGATGAGTTCGTTGCCGTCTAAGTCGACGGTTGCCTTGCCGCCCTTCTTGAGCTGTCCGAAGAGGATGGCTTTCATCAGGAGGGGTTTCAGGCGGTTGTTGATGACGCGGTCCATCTCGCGGGCACCGTATTCCTTGGTGAAGCCCCATTTCAGCAGTTGCTTTCTGGCTGCCTCTGTCATCTCCATCTCCACCTTCCTTGCCTGGAGCTTGGTGCTCAGGTCACCCATTTTCTTCTGGAGAATCAGCTCTGCCATTTTCTCGTCCATGTCATTGAACACGACGGTGTCGGAGAGACGGTTGATGAACTCGGGCTTGAAGGTTTTCTTCACCTGTTGCAGCATGGCTTCTCCGCGCGACACATTGCCGTTGAAGCCCACACTGGCGCGGGAGGCATACTGGGCGCCGGCATTGGAGGTCATGATGAGTATCACGTTGCGGAAGTCGGCTTTCTGTCCGTGGCTGTCGGTGAGGCGTGCATAGTCCATCACCTGCAGAAGGATGTTGTAGATGTCGCTGTGGGCTTTCTCGATCTCGTCGAGCAGGAGCACGCAGTTGGGAGTCTTGCGGATGGCATCGGTCAGCAGACCGCCGTCCTCGTAGCCCACATATCCGGCAGGCGAGCCGATCAATTTAGCCACGGTGTGCTTCTCTGTGTATTCCGACATGTCGAAGCGCACCAGTTCGATGCCGAGTTCCCTTGCCAGCACGCGTGCCACCTCTGTCTTTCCCACACCCGTGGGACCGACGAAGAGGAGCGACGCCATGGGCTTGTCGTCGTCGATGAGTCCCGCCTTCGCCATCATCACGGCTTCTACCACCTTGTCCACAGCCTTGTCTTGTCCGTAGATCTTGTGGAGGATGCGCTCGTGGAGGGTCTGCAGGCCGTCGCCTCCTTCTTCCTTGATGGCGGCTGCTTCCACCTTGCACACCTTGGTGAGTATCTTTTGGATGACAGACTTGGTGACGTAGGAGCGCGACGTGTAGGTGGGATGCAGCTCCAGATAGGCTCCCGCCTCGTCTATTAGGTCGATTGCCTTGTCGGGCAGGAAGCGGTTCATGATGTACTTGGCACTGGCATGGACAGCATACTCCAGGGCTTCCTTACGGTAGGTGACGCCGTGGAATTTCTGGTATTTCTTCTGCAATCCTTCCAGTATCTTGACGGCTTCCTCCTCATCGGGTTCCTTGATGTCTATCTGCTGGAACCGGCGCACGATGCCCTTGCTTTGGGCGATGTGGCGGTTGTATTCCTCGTAAGTGGTGGACCCGATGAATCGGATGTCTCCGTTCTCCAGGTATTTCTTGAGCATATTGGAGGCGTCGGGTCCGCCGTCCGATCCCCTGCCCGCTCCTATTATATTATGTATCTCGTCGAGGTAGATGATGGCGTTGCCTTCCTTGGCTGCGCCTTCCATGACCATCTGGATGCGCCGCTCGAAGTCACCGCGGTATTGTGCACCGGCCAGCATTTGCGAGATGTCCATACTGTAGATTTTGGCTCCCTGGAGGCGCTGTGGCACCTTGCCTTGGTTGATCAGCCCGGCGAGTCCGTAGACCAGTGCCGTCTTGCCCACGCCCGGCTCGCCGATGTGCAGGGGGTTGTTCTTCTCGGCGCGGCAGAGCACCTGGATGGTGCGGTCAAGCTCTTGTTCGCGCCCGATGAGCGGGTTGTGCTGGTCTACTTGGTCGGAGATACAGCTCACCAGCAAGTGCCAGTCTTGCGGCATTCTCTCATATTCGTCCTCCTCATCATCATAATATTCATCGTCCTCCTCGTCATATTCTTCGTTGGCGGGTTCTCCTGCGAGCGGGTAGAAGTCGCTAATCTTGGCGATGAAGTCGCCTTGCCGGTCGCCCACTGCCTTTCCGAGCAGGAAGGCTGCCTCCGAGTTCTGCAGTCCCAGTATCGCCTGCACGAAATGGGGGACATTGACCTTGTGCTTGCCCGCGGAGACAGCCAGGGCACAAGCTGTGCCAAACATGGTCTTGAAGAGCGAGGACGGCTCAGGCAGGTACTTGACGGTGCTGGGCACCCTGTCTTGCTTGGACAGCCAGCCCACCAGTTCCTCATGCATCTTCAGACTGTCCACTCCCTCTGCTCCTAATGCCTGGCAGAAGGAGTATTGGCGCAGGAGTGCCAGGAGCATGTGCTCGGGCATGATGAACTCGTGGTCGAAGAAGCGTGCTTGCTTCATGGCGTCGTCCATCAGGCTGTTCATGTAGTTTGTAAGTCCCATACTATTACTCATAATTCTTTCTCTCTCCTAAAATTTTATTCGGGCATGTAAGTTAACTTGAGTGGAAATTTCTGCGAGCGGGACATCTCCATCGCCTTTTCCACTTTGCTCTTGGCGATGTCGTAACAGTAAATGCCCACCACAGCTTTCCCTTCATGGTGGGTCTTGAGCATGATGTCCTCCGCCTCTTCCGCCGACTTGAAGAAAATGGTTTCGAGGATGTGCACCACGAAGTCCATCGGCGTGAAGTCGTCATTGAATATCATGACCTTGTATCGCCTGGGCTCCTTGATGCGGAGCCGCTGGCGTTCCTTGACAGCTGTTTGTTCCTTTGCCATAATTACTGTTTGTTCCTGTTCTCCCGTTATTGTACATAAGCATTGGTAATCTCCACGACATAGACATCATGGAATCCGCCCTTCTCTCCATACCACTGGAGCAGACTCTTGTCGAGGAATTTCTCCGCTGTCATAGTATCCTTGAAGAGCTTGCGGCACTCGAGGGTGAGGCGTGACTGACTGAATGCCACGCTGCCGTTGTCAGTCTCCACGGGTGTCAGTCCTGTCTCCTTCGCCTTGTCGAAGTCGCGGCCGCTCTTGCTGCCGCAGAAGGTGTATGCCTTGCGTGCTTCCTCGCTGTGTCCCAGGAAGGAGAGGGTCATGTACTCGCTGTCCTCTATCAGTCCGTGGGTGTATCGCTCTGGACGGATGAAGACCACGGCAACGGGCTTGTTCCACATCCATCCGAGGCAGCCCCAGGAGGCGGTCATCATGTTGAACTTGTCCTTGTTGCCGGCTGCTACGAGCATCCATTCCTTGCCGATTGTTTCGAAGACATTGTCGTTGAGTTCCTTTACATCAATCTTTACCATTCTTGTTTTCCTTTCTTTATTCTTATGATTCGATGGTAACCAGCGATCACTGTACCAACCTAAATATTATGCAAAGATACAAGAATAATCTGAAAGAGCAAATAAAACGGATATAATTTGCTATAAAAAATATTTTTCTGCCCTAACTGATTACTTTTCCTCTGTTGCCTGTTTGCGGTCTCTGAATGTTTTATTGCAAGAAAAACTACACATAAATGTTTGCATATCTCACAAATTATGCTTAACTTTGTCGGAAAAATGAATAGAATGAAAGAAATGAAAAAGAACACGTTCCTGCGACTGCTCCTCCTGATGACTGCTGTATGGTATGTGGAGGTCAGTTGGGCGCAGGACTTGTCATACGCCTTGACCTTCACACCCGACAAACACTACATCAATGTGACCCTGAGGGTGTCAAACCTCGACGGCGACCAAACGCTCTTCAAGATGCCCGTGTGGGCTCCGGGCGACTACGGCATCAAGAATTATCCCAAGAACCTGTGCGATTTTCATGTTGTGGATGCTGCGGGGAAACCCATTGTCTGGGAAAAACAACGGAAGAACGGATGGCTCGTCAAGAACGGACAGCAGAAATCTGTCAACATCACCTATCGTATCTTCGCCAACAAGCAAGACTTGGCTGAAGCCATGGTGGACTCTGTCCGGGCCTTCGTGCCTGGCAATGGTGTGTTCCTCTATGTGGAGGGAAAGAAAAATCTTCCTGTCACCGTCACTCTTCATCCCGATGGGCGCTGGAAACACATCACCACTACCCTATCCCCTGTCAAGAACCAGCCCAATACGTTCTGCGCCAAGGACGCAGACGAACTGTATGACAGTCCGTTCCTGTTGGGCAACCACAAGATAGTGGAGAAGCAATGGCTCGGAAAGAAGTTTGTCTTTGCCCTTGAGACCCCAGAGGGTATTGACAGTACCAACTTCTTCAGTGACGTGAAGAAAATGGTGGGAGAAGCGCAAAAACTCTTCGGCGAGACACCCTTTGAGCATTATTGTTTCTTCATTCTCGGGAAGGGGGACGGAGGACTGGAGCACGCCTGCTCGCAGGTGGACTTCACGAAAGGCTCGTTCCGCTTCGACAACCGCGAGGAGTACGTGCGCTTCCTCTCCCTCATCGCCCACGAATACTACCATTTGTATAATGTGAAGCGCATCCGTCCCATTGAGCTGGGTCCCTTCGATTACGACCAGGAGAACTTCACACCGATGCTTTGGGTGTCAGAAGGCATCACTATGCACTATGAGACAGAGCTGCTCCTGCGCCCGGGCATAATTACCGAACAGGAAGCCCTCGCCAAACTCTCTGGCTTCATCCGCCGCATAGAAACCAAGGAGGGACATAGGCATATGAGCCTCAGGCAGAGTGCCTACGATATCTGGCTCAACTTTTTGACCGACAATGAGAACGAGGACGAGGTGAGCATCAACTACTATTTCAAGGGTCCCATTGTGGCAAAGTTGATGGATATCCGTATTCGCCAGCTCACCCATGGCAAGAAAAGCCTTGATGACGTGATGCGCCGTCTTTACCAAGATTTCTACAAGAAAGCAGGAAGAGGCTTCACGGAAGAGGAGTTCTGGAAGGTATGCCGGCAAGTGGCGGGCGAGGACTTGTTGGAGATGCGTCGCTATGTAGATACCACCGACGAAATCGACTATCCTCGACTGTTGGCACCTGGAGGACTGAGCATTGACGCAGAGTATAATTTGTTCAGAAATTCGTAAAAGAATTATAAAATACGCATGAAAGAGAGGGGATGTTCTCTTTTTTTATCTATCTTTGCAATAGATGTACTAACTGAACTTATAGGCGTGTGAAAAAAAATGTTTTGATATTTATGGTTCTTTGTTCTGTACTTGTCCCTCTCTTGGCGCAGAACAAGACTTTGGTGTCGGAGCGGGTGTTTCTTGCTCCGGTCAGCACCTACTACGGACGTAATGACACGGTGCAGGTCATAGGACAAGTGCTTTCCACAGAATACACGGATTTTTATCCCTATAGCCGATATGTTTATTTGGAGATATCTGACAAAGACAACAACTTGGTCTTGAGGCAGAAGGTGAAGTGTGACCAAACGGGCAGGTTTTATGCCACTATGCCTTTGGAGACGAAGATTGGGAACGGAAAGTACTATCTAAGGGGATATACTCAGTTCATGCGCAATCGCAAGAATGCCTTCTATCCGATGGTGCCCCTTTTTGTGGGGATTCGCCCTGCTGTTTCCGCAGACAATAACAATGTGAAGACCATGTTTTTTCCGGAGGGAGGACATTTAGTCAGTGGAGCCACTCAAAATCTGGGTGTGTATCTATGCAATGACATCAACCAACCCTTGGAGACCCGCTTCTGGGTGTTGAAGAATAACAAGGATACGATTTTTTGCGGCAATACCTCAAGGTCAGGCTTGGCTACTGTGGGTTTTGTTCCGCAAGGCAATGCCGACTATATCTTGCAAACCTCCTATAGTGACCAGTTTTTCAAATTGCCAGACACGGAGAATGCTCCGACGCTTCAGGCGATGGTTCACAAAGGCAGACTTGTATGCAGGATGTTGTCGCCCGAAGGGGGTGAGGGTACCTTGAAGGAACATTTGTTTGTCTATCATGCAAGTTTTGGCTTGAGAGAGATGACGCTGGACAAAGGGATGGCTGTTGCTGATGTCCCAGGATGCACTCCTGGGGTGTTGACTCTATGGTTGACGGACGGTATGTACTCCCCCATCGCCCAGAGGGTGCTTTGGATAGGAATTTCCGGTTCCACAATGCAGCTCGACATGAAATCCACTTATCGCCCAGATGAGCAGATTTCTTGTGTTCTGAAGGATACTGTTCCTGGCAGTCAGGTGTTTGTACGCATAGTCCCAGACTGGGACAGACAGAGCGTCAGCGCCCTTTCCATGCTTGATTTTTCCAACGAACTCTCCTCTCCTCTCCCCTTCCCCGCCTGTTATCTTGAGGAGGACGAAACAGCCAGGCGCAAGGACTTGTCGAGTTGGCTGCTCTCTGCCCATCAAATGATGATAGGTGCAGACTTCTTGCAAAAGGACTCAGTCAGCTATCCTTATCCCATAGAGGCGGGCTTGTGCGTGGCAGGCTCAATTTCACAAAACCATCACCCCCTGCCAAATGCGAAGGTTCAGCTTTACAACACAACAACCAATGATGCCTCGACGGCAACGAC
This sequence comes from Subdoligranulum sp. APC924/74, assembly GCA_963600595.1. Lineage (GTDB taxonomy): Bacteria > Bacteroidota > Bacteroidia > Bacteroidales > Bacteroidaceae > Prevotella. Next base: position 23,126 of record CAVCCB010000018.1, read on the forward strand.
GGATGCCAACGGGCATTTTGAAGCACAGGTCAATGACTACATAGACGGAACGAAACTCTATATGCAAGCCTATAATGAGAAGGGGAATGTGGGCAATTACCTCTATAAATTGGACGAGAACTCCTTCCCGTCCATTGTCAACCCGGCAGCGCATCGTTCGTTTGCAGAGGAGTTTGGAGTACAACCTGCGGTCGTGTCTTATAACACAAGGCTCGATTCTTCCAAAACCTATAACATAGACGAGGTTGTCATCACCAGAAAAGCCGTCAATAAAAACAATATGAATGGGTGAGGAATAGAAGCTATTTAGATTACAACCTTTCCGACTTTCTGACGATGCCAGCTACAGACATTGAATCTGTGGAGTTGGTCAAACCTCTCGACCCTCGCGCCATGTTTTATGATGCTGCCAATGGAATGTTTGAGGTGAAGAAGCGCTATATGATGAAGAAGGAGGAACTTTCCTCCAATGGTATAACCATCCGGCCACTCGGCATTTCAGTTCCGGGCAAACCGTATGAAATAAAGATGCCAAGTCGGGAGGGAAAGTACAAGGTGTTGGTGGATGTGGTGTCTCCCGACCGTCAAATTAATTCCTTTGTCAAGGAAATCGAAGTCAAGAGGTAAAGAGATACAAGACTATTTGGTGTCACAAGATAAAATTCTTCCGTTTTATTTTGTGGCATCGAATAAAATGGCTAACTTTGCTTTCATTAATCAAAAAGACAAGATATGAAACTCAAAATACATTTTAGTCATAAGGAGGAACTTTGGAACTCATGGTCGCATGCCGGGGGCATCCTCTTGGGGGCGGTCTTCGGAATCATCTTTCTCTATTGGTGCTTCACCCAGCACAATGGGTGGGCTACGGCAGGTGTGGTACTCTATCTCTTTGGTATGCTGATGTCTTACATCGCCTCTACCGTCTACCATTCGCTCTCGGCATGGAGTAAATGGAAGGAACGGTTGAGAAAATGGGACCATGCAGCCATCTACTGGCATATAGCAGGCTCTTACTCTCCTATCACCTTGATAGCCCTGCGTGAACAGGGTTACTGGGGCTGGAGCCTGTTTGTCTTCATCTGGGCTTGTGCCATTATAGGGACTGTCATGAGCTTCGCAAGGCTGAAGGACCATAGTAACCTGGAAACCCTTTGCTTCGTGGGAATGGGACTTTCGGTGCTAGTGGCTTTCAAACCGCTTGTAGATTCCGTGTCTCCTGCCACTGTGGTTTGGATTGTGGCGGAAGGTATCTGTTATATTACTGGAGCCGTGTTTTATAGCATCAACAAAAAGAAATATATGCACTCGGTGTTCCATTTCTTCGTGCTTGCCGGTAGTATTTGTCACATCATCGCTGTGTGGGACATCTTGATGAGATACATTTAAATCGTATTCTTTTATAATATAATTAGGTGTAGAGTCTAAAAATAGCGCTTTTAAACTTTTTAATTGTTAAAATACTGTTAATTTTCAAACTTTTTATCGAAAAGATTTGGTGGTTTGGGTAAATGTTTGTACTTTTGCACTCGCTTTTGAGAAATACACTTTCTCTTAGCAACAAAAGAAAGAGTTCTTTGAAAGATTTTACATAAACAGACAAGTAGTACAAGAAGCG
>CAVCCB010000019.1:0-22978 GCA_963600595.1 Subdoligranulum sp. APC924/74
GACTTGGAGGCTGATATTCGTGACTATGCCACAAGTGATATTTGCTATCCCAAACGATACAAAGTTCGTCCCCGTGTCTATTTCATTGTAATTAAGACTTTGGCTGCCACTATGCAGGATTTTAAGGACAAGAAAGCGTTGCGTACCTCTGCTCCTGCCGCTGATCGGCATGAGGCAGTTAATTCCACATTGGGGAGGCTCACCGAGGAATTGCCAGGTTGGTATGAGGGCACGCTGGATTTCAAACGCGTAGTTCTTATACCTTCCACGGGAAAGCATGAATATCGTGATACTCAGTTTGTTGCCAATGTGAAGGCAATGTCTGGCGCGGATTGCTACAACCGCATCGTTGACCATCTGCGAGAGCGAGTTGACGCTCGTAGCCAGTTCCCTTCTGTGAAAGGCAAGAATTTCCGTTTCCGCTATTTGGGAATGTGGAAATGATGTGGTTTTCTTTATTAATATAGACACCGCTGATTATGAATAAGGTCATGTTAATTGGTAATGTGGGGAAGGAGCCCATTGTCCGCTATTATGAGGCTGACCAAGCTGTGGCGCAGGTCACGCTGGCAACAACGGAGAAGGGATATGTGTTGCCTAATGGTACACAGGTCCCCGACCATACTGATTGGCATAATCTTGTATTCTACCGGGGGTTGGCTAAGATTGTAGAAAAATATGTCCACAAGGGTGACAAGCTTTATGTGGAGGGTAGGGTGAGGTATCGCTTGTATGATGACAAGCAGGGAAAGCGACATAGCATCACAGAGATTTATGTTGACAATATGGAGATGCTGACACCTCGAAGCAATCCTGCTCAAATTTAATAAACGGATTTAGAATTGGACTTATCTACCATAACTGATGCCTTTGGCGATGTTGTATTGCGTTCGCCGTCAACAGGTGTTGTTGTAGCTGCGGTTTTGGCAGCTATATTACTTTTGGTGTCTGCATTCGCAAGTGGCTCTGAAATTGCATTCTTCAGTTTGGCGCCAGCTGATGTGGCAGAGTTGGAAGACGGGAAAACTGATGCCGACAGGAAAATACGGATGTTGCGTAAGGACTCCGAGCGAACCTTGGCAACCATCTTGATTACCAACAATTTTGTGAATGTCACTGTCATCATGCTCTTGAACTATGTGTTTGCGGGCATTGTCAAGTTCGGCCCCAAGGCTTATTGGCTTCACTTTCTCGTCATCACGGTGATACTTACCTTTCTCCTTTTGCTCTTTGGCGAGATTATGCCCAAAGTATACAGTAGGCAAGACCCTCTGAAGTTTTGCCGCTGTTGTGTGGGTGGAGTGCTTTTTGTTCGCAGACTTTTTTGGCCACTGGAGACCATCTTGCTTAAGAGCGGCTTGATAGCGGAGAAGATAGTTAAGAAGGAGAAGCATGTACTGAGCGTGGGTGACCTTCAGCAAGCCTTGGAGCTGACCGATAAGGAAGACATAAAGGACGAGCAAAGTATGCTTAAGGGCATCATCCGCTTTGGTGACGAGACTGCTAAGGAGGTGATGACAAGCCGACAAAACATTGTTGACCTTGACATCAGATGTAGTTATCCTGAGGTATTGAAGTGTATCGTCGACAATAATTATAGCCGTATCCCCGTCTATCAAGACAATACAGACAATATCCGTGGTGTCCTGTATATCAAGGATTTGTTGCCGCATCTCTCTAAAGGAAGCAACTTCCGCTGGCAGAGTTTGATACGCTCTCCATATTTTGTTCCCGAGACGAAGAAAATCGATGACTTGCTGCGCGAGTTTCAGGAGACTAAGGTGCATATGGCCATTGTTGTGGATGAGTTTGGAGGAACCAGTGGTATTGTAACTTTGGAGGATATTCTGGAAGAGATTGTGGGCGAGATCAACGACGAGTACGACGATGAAGAGAAATTCTATTCCAAGTTGAACTACAATACTTTCATCTTCGAGGGAAAGACGTTACTCACTGATTTTTGTCGCATCTTGAACATCGATGACGAGGAGTTTGCCGAGGTGGAAGGTGATGCTGATACGTTGGCGGGAATGTTGCTCGAGATTAAGGGAGATTTCCCGAGTATTCACGAGAAGATTGACTATAAGAATTACACTTTTGAGGTGATTAATGTAGAGGAGCGCCGTATCAGTAAAATAAAGGTTACGGTGCATCCTTTTAGGAATCAAGAGGACGATGCATAATGTGTTGTCCTCTTTTTTGTTTTATCCAATTAGAAATGAAAGAAAATGGCATTGATAAACATAAGGGAGGTTTATCCGGGGGTGAACCTAGGGCTGTGGCAGATGGACGAGACGGTGGATGTTTTCTTTGAACGTTATCCTTGGTTGGAAAAATATCGCAGGCAGTTGTCCGAACGCTTCAAGAACGAGGGTAGGAAGAAAGAGTTTCTGGCTATCAGGGCTTTGTTGCATGAGATGTTGGGCGAAAAGGTAGGGGAGATTACCCACAATGCGGCTGGTAAACCGATGCTAAAGGGGTATCATATCAGTCTTTCCCATACGCAGGGATTTGCGGCGCTGATAGTGTCGAAGACCCGGGACGTGGGGGTTGACGTGGAATATATCAGCGACAGAGTGAACCGAATCGCCTCCAAGTTCATGCGTAAGGATGAGAAGGCAACAGACGTGGATTCTTTGCTGGTGCATTGGTGTGCCAAGGAGACGGTTTACAAACTTTTCTCCGAGCAGAACCTGCAATATGAGGAGATGCGTGTAATGCCGTTCGATGTCATGGCAGACTGGATTTGTGAGGTAGAGAACTTGAAATTTGGAAAGAAGGTGACGGTCGATTTCGAACTGACCATGGAGTTTGTACTCACCTATACTGCCTTGTGATGAAGAATACATCACCCCCCAGTGGCGATTGCCCTGGGGGATGTTATCTTTATCGGCGCTTCCTTCTGCCTTTGTCTTCCCATTTCCTGTTGTTGTCATCCCCTTTCTTGTTGCTGACACCACCGTATCTGTTATGGTTGTCATTGTCGAAGTTAGGGTTGAAGCTCTTTTTTTTCTTTCCCTTGAAGAACCCGGCACCTTGGTCCTGTGTACTACGGGCATTGCCAAGTGGACGCCCATTGTTGAGATATTTCTCTTCATCGTAGCAACCTACGTTGCCATAACCCTTGGGAACGAAGCGAACGGCTTTCCTTTTGGTTCCTTTTCCGACACCAGGGTTGTCATAGGTGGAGCCGATTGCCTTGTCGTCAAACCTTACATTGCCTCTTTTCCCTCTTCCCAAAGGCTTGTCGTAGAGCTTGGCGATGAGGTCAGTTCTTCCGATGCGGCGTAGTTCTGTCTCGATGGCTCGTCGTTCATCTGGCTTGTACCAGAAAAAGAACATACGTTGCGCCAGTTTCTCCTTGGGGGTTTTGGCGCAGAACACGGGCTTCAGGGTGTAGGGATCGTAGCCAGTGTACCAAGTTTCTGTGGAGATCGTCATCGGGGTGGGGGTGAAGTCCTGCACCTGCTCCAGGTGGAAGTCAAGTCCCTTGGTGATGACGGCAAGTTCCGCCATGTCTTCCTCGTGGCAGCCTGGGTGTGAACTGATGAAGTAGGGGATAATCTGCTGGTTGAGCCCTTCCTCCTTGTTGATCTTGTCGAAAAGTCGCTTGAACTCATAGAAGAGGTCGAATGATGGCTTGCGCATAAACTTGAGTACAGCGTCGCTAGTATGTTCCGGTGCCACCTTCAAACGACCACTCACGTGCTTGGTAATCAGCTCGCGTGCATACTGCCTGGACACCTCGTTGAGTTTCTCGTCCTTGTTCTTGTGCAGAATCAGATCGTAGCGCACGCCACTGCCGATGAAACTCTTCTTGATGCCTGGCAGGGCATCGACTGCTCGGTAGATTTCCAACAGTTTGCTGTGGTCAACGTTGAGGTTCGGGCAGATTTGCGGGTTCACGCACGATGGGCGCTTGCAGTGTTCGCATGCCTTGAGGTTTCTGCCATGCATACCGTACATATTGGCAGATGGACCGCCCAGGTCACTCAGATAACCCTTGAAGTCGGGCATCTGGATGACTTTCTTGACTTCATTCAGAATACTTTCCTTGCTGCGGCACACCACAAACTTGCCCTGATGGGCGGAGATGGTGCAGAAGGAGCAGCCCCCGAAGCAGCCCCGGTGCATATTGATGGAGAACTTGATCATCTCGTAGGCTGGGATGGTCTTGCCCTTGTACTTAGGATGGGGGAGTCGGGTATAGGGCAAGTCGAAGGCTGCGTCCAGTTCCTCTGTGGTCATGAGCGGGAAAGGTGGATTCACTACTACATACTTGCCGTCTACTTCCTGTATCATGCGCTGTGCGTGTACCTTGTTGGCTTCTTCCTCCAAGTGTCTAACGTTCTCTGCCTGTCCCTTCTTGTTGTGCAGGCATTCCTCGTGGCTGTGCAGAATGATGTCGTCGTCCTTGTAGCCACCTGGGATCTCGCTCTCCTTGCAGTAGAACACCACTTGCGGCATCTCGTGTATCTCCTTGATGGTCTTGCCCTGAGCGAAGGCATCGGCGAGTTCCACGATGGATCGCTCGCCCATACCGTAGAGGATGAGGTCGGCACCCGAGTCGCAGAGGATACACTTGCGAAGTTCGTCCTTCCAGTAGTCATAGTGGGAGATGCGTCTGAGCGACGCTTCGATCCCTCCCAATGCTACAGGCACGTCGGGATAGAGTTTCTTCAGTATCTGCGTGTAGACGATGGAAGGATAGTCGGGGCGCATGTCATGGCGTGAGTCGGGGCTGAAGGCATCCTCGCTGCGCATACGGCGGTTGGCTGTGTAGCGGTTCACCATCGAGTCCATTGCACCGGGCGATATGCCGAAGAAGAGACGGGGCTTCCCCAACTTCTTGAAGTCGCGGAAATCGCCGTGCCAGTCGGGCTGTGGCACGATGGCCACCTTGTATCCATGTGCCTCAAGCACTCTTCCGAGAATGGCGGGACCGAAGGCTGGATGGTCTACATAGGCGTCGCCCGAGAACAGGATGACATCCAACTGACTCCAGCCCCTAAGCTCGCATTCTTTCTTGGTGGTGGGCAGGAAGTCTGTTAATTTGTATTCCATTATTGAAGTTTAGTCGTTAATGGAGTTGGTTTCCTCTTCCGCCACTTTGTCGTTTCTCTTGTCTTTCCAGTCCACATAGAGCAATGCGAGGTTGTGCAGTCCCAGGGCCTTCATGTTGCTGTTGTAGATTACGTCGAGGCAGAGGTCAAGGAGGTTCTTGTCCTGGCGTTCGCTAGATTCCAGGAGGGAGCGCACGTTGAGCTTGAGTCTATCCAGTACTTCCTCGTCGATGATTCCATTGCTGTCTACGAGATTGCGGAGCAGTTGGTACTTTTCGATGGTTTCCAAATGCAGGTCGCTCACTTCGATGGAGCGTGTACCTGATGCGTTAGCTTGAATCTTGTACATATTTCTTTTCTTTTTAATGTTGTTTCCTTATTCTGTCAGGAACTTGAGTATTCCTTGCATGATACTTGCCCGTTGCCGTTCGTCCATGATACATTCCAGTGGGAAACCCATGGTGAATAAGCGGTAATCGGTACCCTTGTATGCCACTGCGGCACTGGTCTCGTTGAGGTACTTCATGGCGCAGAAAGCACCTCCTGTTGGTTCGAGTATCTCGGGATGTGTGGCTGCATAGTGCTTGTCGTTCTGTGTGTTGTAGTAACTGAACCGCATTCCAAGTCCTTCTACCTCTTGCGTGGGTGGCAGACTGTCTGCTGGGGCGTATTGCAACTTGAGGGTCTGCGCCAGGAAGGTCCGCTCTTCTGGTAACTGCATGTCGCTGCCCGTGTAGGAGCCGCTCACTAATAGCCTGCCGCCACCCAGAACGTAGTCCTTCAGTCTGGTTTGCATCGTTTGCGAGAACGACTTGTAGAACTCTGGCGTGTAACCATCGTGTCGCTCCAGACCGTTGATGAGGTCTACTGCCAGATATTTTCCCAATGCCACCTGTCCCGAAATGACGGCCTCGCTGGAGCAGCTCACGATGTTGTATTTCTGTGTGGCTGCGATGGCACGGGCGTGTTCCGCTGTGTAGTTGAAGTCGTTGCCCGCTATGAATTTTCCCGCCAGCTCATTGCCTGTGTAGCCGAGCCCTGTTGTACTTGTGTTGCCCATTCTTGAACGGTCGAAAATTATCTGTCTCCCGTTCCATCCTGCTGTGAGTCCGTAGGTTACGCCTGGGTCGGCATCGATGTCGAATCCTTGTAGGGAATCGTTGTCTACCACTTGCGGGGAGGCGAGGCGGTGAAAGTTATTCACTACCATCACGGTTTTCGTCGCCGTGGGAGAGTAGAGGGCGGAGAGTGTCTCTGAAGGGAAACTCTCGCCACCAGGGTTGATGGCTGCCACCTTGAAATTGTATAGTTTCCCTGGTTCCAGGTTCACCAAGCAACTTGTTGTGGTGACTACTTGTCCGTTGTCAAATCCGCCATTTCCTTCAGCCGTGTAGAGTACATAGGCTGTGGGCGTAGCGGTAGGTTCTGTACTGTCATATTGCGGAGTCCATGTGAGCTTCACCGTGCCCTGTTTTTGCATCTCTAAGGCGAATCCTTTAGGTGCAAGTGGTTGTACCATATAGGGTTTGCCGTGGTTGGACGACACATATCGCAGGATGGTCTTGTAGATGGATCGTGCGATGGTAAACTTTCCCATCGGGTTTTGCGCCAGACGCATATCGGGGAAGCTTTGGTGGGAGAGCATCTCGATGATGGCTGACGGTACCTCTGGCAGTCGTGTTTCCGAATAGTTGCGGTCCCATAGGTAGCGCTCGTTGTATGAGCCATACTTGCTGCGCATGTCTCTGACGAGGTTCTTGAGCAAGGCCTTGGCAAAGTCCTTGGATGTCATACGGGAGATGCCGCTGTTGAGCATGCCGTCATTGAAGTCGGTGGTGCAGATTGCCAATGGCCCCCAGGTAGACTTGCCGTCAGGATTGTAGCCAGCGTCGCTGTGTAGGGCAAGCGACAGTTCTATGGGTACCTGCTTGCCGTCGATGGCGGGCATATAGACGCTTCCGCCTCCCAACCAATTGGTCATCGTCGAACGGGTGTTGATGTCATCGGCGTAGTCATTGGCGCCGTTGCGTCCCGAGTATATCTTATAGGGCACACCGGCCCACTGTGCATAGTATCTGGCTCCTTCCAGGCAACGTGGGTAACCGCTGGTATGTTCACCGCGCACGATGTTTCCCATGCCACCGCCAAAGCGTACGGCATCGCTTGTTACGACACCCTTGGTGGAGGCATGGTTGGTGCATACCACGCGGTTGAAGGTGTTGCAGCCCTTGTCGAAGTCGAAGGTGCCGAGGTATACCCATGTGCCACCACCCATACGCTGGTTCACTGCGAATTCTGTCTTTTGCCCTTTGTGGTAGACGATGTACTTGGCGTCGCTCACGCTCTTGGGCAGTGTCTGGTAGCTCACATATACAGCGTATTTCCCTTCCTCAGGGAAAGATGGTTGATAGCTGATCTCGCTGCTGTTTTTCTTTTTGGTGGCCTTCGCTTGCCTCACTGTGCCATCACGGAAGGGGTTTTGGCCGTCGGCATAGAGCGTTCTGCGGGCGGCAAAGCCCAGAGAGTCGCAATCCTTCCATTTCTTTCCGTTTACCGTCTCCGTGTAGTAGGGAGACTTGATAGGATCGTCGTTGTCTACGATGACCTCGTTTCTCTGCCAGTCGCGCTCACGGGGCGTGAAGACAATGGCACCTGCGTTTTGCAGCATGGGAATGAGGTAGGGCACCACGATGGTCTGCGTGAAGAGGTCCTCTGACGTTCCAAAGAGCAGCGGACGTTGCCATTTCCAGTTGTGCCCATCCATGTCATAATATCTACCGTGTGATGCCCATACCGAGAGATGGCGGTTTTGTAGGCCGCGGGTGATGAAGTAGGGACGCGAGACATTGAATACCCAGGGTTCTTCTATGTATTCGATGCCGTTCCATGCCTGGGTGTTTCCATCCAAGTATATTGCGGGTTCTGCCGCGGCAGAGGCTGTCGTGGCGAGGAAGAACAGGCAACTTGCAATTTGGAATGAGGTCTTAGTCAACATTTCCGATGGTGAATTTTTCCGGTTTCTTTCCTTTGAAGTCCTTGAAGTATAGTTTGATTTCTCGCATGTCTGCCTCCACATCGCCCGTCGGTATCACCTCCTTGGTGCATTGTATGAGCTTGCGATTATAGTCCACAGCGTATAGAAGGATAGGGATGCGTGCCTTGAGGGCGATGAAGTAGAATCCCTTCTTCCAGTCGGGATTAAGCGAACGGGTTCCCTCGGGAGTGATGCACAACACAAAATGGTCTCGCTTGGATGCTTCTTCGGCGAGATGGTCGGTCATGCTCGTGTGCTTGCTCCTCCATACAGGTATTCCGCCCATCTTGCGGAAGATGGGGCCAAGGGGCCAGAAGAACCATTCCTTCTTCATAAGGAAATTGCACTTCATACCCTCTGCATGTGAGAAGAGTTGTCCCAGGATAAGGTCCCAGTTGCTGGTGTGCGGGGCGAGGCAGATGATGTATTTCTCTGGTTGGCGCACGGTGATATCCTTCTTCCACCTCAACTTCTTGTACAGCATCCAGCTGCATAGGTCTTTCAGCATACCTTTATATTATTAATGTATAGGCTGATTATGCCAGATTGCTGATTTGGTCGATGATCTCACTCACTTGCGTGTTAAACTCGCCTGCCATCTTCTTGAAATAAGCCTTGGGCTTGATGCCTGGCTCGGGGTGCGAGATGCGGCTGATGTAGTCGCCATGTATCATCACGATGGAGGAAAGGATGCCGTCTACGTCTTCCTGGGCGGGAGTGCCGTTGTACAGGGAGGCGGCTACACACTCTGCGAAAAGTTCACTGCAGATGTAGTGAATCGTGCGTTTTAAATCTCTTTTGTTAGCCATGATTTTTGTCTCTTTAAAATGAATATTCTTGAAATATCGGTCAAAGTTAACAATTTTCTTTGAAAAGCAAGCAAAAGAAACGGAAAAATGTTGTCTTTCACATATTTTTTATGTAAATTGTTTCCATATTTCGTGGAAAAAGGTTATTTTTGCAGTGATTTTGAAGATACAACTAATTGAACATATAACAAACAAAAGAAAATTATGGAAAAAAGTGCATTGCAGATTGCAAGAGCTGCTTATCAGCCGAAGTTGCCAAAGGCGCTCCAGGGTCCAGTGAAGGCCGTTGAGGGCGAGGCAACTCAGTCAGTGGGTAACCAGGAAGAAATCAAGGCTCTCTTCCCTAACACATACGGAATGCCTGTCATCACTTTCGAGGCTGGCGAGGCTCAGGAACTTCCTGCCTTTAACGTGGGTGTGATTCTCTCTGGCGGTCAGGCTCCTGGCGGTCACAACGTTATCTCGGGTCTCTTCGACGGTGTGAAATCAATCAACCCTGCTAGCAAACTCTATGGTTTTATCCTCGGTCCTGGCGGCCTCGTAGACCACAAGTACATGGAGATTACCCCAGAATTGATGGATGAGTATCGCAATACGGGTGGTTTCGACATCATCGGCTCCGGTCGTACCAAGCTCGAGAAGGAAGACCAGTTTGAGAAGGGTATTGAGATTCTCCGTGAGCTTGGTATCAAGGCGCTCGTCATCATCGGTGGCGACGACTCCAACACCAACGCTTGCGTGCTCGCTGAGTACTATGCTGCCAAGAAGTATGGCGTGCAGGTGATCGGCTGCCCCAAGACCATCGACGGTGACTTGAAGAATGAGCAGATTGAGACTTCCTTCGGTTTCGACACAGCCTGCAAGACCTATTCTGAGCTGATTGGAAACATCGAACGTGACTGTAACTCCGCCCGCAAGTATTGGCACTTCATCAAGTTGATGGGTCGCTCTGCTTCCCACATCGCCTTGGAGTGCGCTCTGCAGACCCAACCCAATATCTGCTTGGTTTCCGAGGAGGTAGAGGCAAAGGGCATGTCGCTTGACGACGTGGTTACTTACATTGCACAGGCTGTAGCCAATCGTGCTGCCGATGGCAACAACTTCGGTACCGTACTCATCCCAGAGGGCTTGATTGAGTTCATCCCTGCCATCAAGAAGTTGATCGCCGAGCTCAACGAGGTGTTGACAGATCCTGCAACAGGTGAGAGCCGCGAATTTGCAAGTGCCGAGGAGCAGATTGCATTCGTGAAGGGTGCCATCGCCAAGGACAACCTCGCAGTTCTTGAGTCGTTGCCAGTAGACGTAGCTCGCCAGCTCTGCCTCGACCGTGATCCTCACGGCAACGTACAGGTGTCTCTCATCGAGACAGAGAAGTTGCTTTCCCGCATGGTAGCCAAGAAGTTGGCTGAGTGGAAGGAAGAGGGCAAGTTCGTAGGCAAGTTCTCTGCACAGCACCACTTCTTCGGATACGAGGGGCGTTGCGCAGCTCCATCCAACTACGATGCAGACTACTGCTACTCTCTCGGTTTCAACGCATCCCGCCTCATCGCCAATGGCAAGACTGGTTATATGTCTATCATCAAGAATACCACTGCTCCTGCAGCTGAGTGGATTGCCGGTGGTGTGCCAATCACCATGATGATGAACATCGAGCGCCGTAACGGTGCCAACAAGCCTGTGATCCGTAAGGCTCTCGTGGAACTTGATGGTGCTCCATTCAAGTACTACGCTTCCAAGCGTGACGAGTGGGCTAAGGAGACTGCATATGTTTATCCTGGTCCTATCCAGTACTGGGGTCCTACAGAGGTTTGCGACCAAACAACTAAGACACTCCAGTTGGAGCAGGCTAAGTAATAGCTTTTTTGAATAAATATGGCAACACGGCGAACGTTTTCTTCACGGAAAAAGGCTGTCGGGGGGAGCAAGAATATGCAACGCCCGCGCACCAACCATGGAAGAAAGCGTTCGTCCCGTGTGCCAGCTATCTTTCGTCGTTATCCACGCTGGTCTTGGTGGGTAGGGGGCGTTGCCGTTGTGGCATTGTATATTTGGGCCTTTTATTTCTTTTTTGTGAGTCCTACGGGCTTCCGATGGCGTGCCATCTATGGCGAGGCTGAGTATCCTGAAGGCTACGAGATTCACGGCATTGACATTTCTCATTATCAGGGTGAGATAGACTGGGAACAGTTGAAGAATGCGATGATTAAGGGTTGTCCGCTCCGTTTCATTATCGTTAAGAGTACGGAGGGCGCATCCCGAATCGACCCAAATTTCCGCGAGTATTTCAATCAAGCGCGTGACTATGGCTTCATCCGTGGTGTCTACCATTTTTGGAGCAACAAGTCCTCGGCGCGTGAACAAGCTTATTTTTTCCTGGACAAAGTGCATCTCACTGATGGTGATCTGCCTCCTGTGCTTGACATCGAGCATAAGCCTGCCGACAAGAGTGTGGAGGATTTTCAGCGCGATGTGCTGACGTGGTTGCATATTGTGGAGGACAAGTATCACGTCAAGCCTATCATCTATACTTACTACAAGTTTAAGGAGCAGTATCTCAGCGCCCCTGTCTTTGATGACTATCCTTATTGGATAGCCCACTACTATGTGGACAAGGTGCAGTACAAGGGGAAATGGAAATTCTGGCAACATACCGATGCCGGTAAGTTGCCAGGTATCAAGGGATATGTGGACTTCAATATCTACAATGGCAGTTATTATGATTTGCGCCAGCTCTGCATCGGGGCATACAACAACGAGAAATCCTTTGATGATGAGGGGGAAGATTGGTAACTCAAGTTGTGGAAACGACTGACGTTAACTCCTTTAGCTTTTCAGAACTAGACAAGCCCAGTGGTTGTCTATGCGCCTTTCTATCTCTTGCATGCCCATCTCTTCACTCTTTTCCAGCAGCAAGGGGATGTCATCCTCGTAAAAGCCGCTCAAAACGAGGTAGGAGCCGTCGGACATTACACTTCTGAATTTCTGCATGTCTTCCAGCAGGATGTTGCGGTTGATGTTGGCGAACACTACGTCGAAGATACCGCTGATGTGGCTGATGACGGAGGCATTGCCGTTGAACACCTCCATGTTCTCCACCTGGTTGAGCAGAGCGTTGTGTTGGGCGTTCTGCACGCTCCATTCGTCGATGTCATAACCTATCACGTCCTTGGCGCCCAATTTGGAGGCAGCGATGCCGAGGATGCCCGTTCCCGTGCCGCAGTCGAGCACGCGCTTCATGCGCAGGTTCATGCCTAACATCGTGGCTACAATCATACGGGTGGTCTCGTGGTTGCCCGTTCCGAAGGCGAGCTGTGCCTCGATGCCAATTTCCAGGGCGTCACCCTCTTTCTCTGTCTTGTCAGCACAGTACATCTCCGGGTGCTTGGCATCATAGATGACTACCTTCCTGTCTATGCAAATGGGAGCGAAACCTTGCTCTTCCCACTCCTGGTTCCAGTCCTTGTCCTCCGCTTCTTCCACTTGATATGTGATGGCGATGCCATCGATGGGAAAGTCGGCGATGCACGCATCTAAGGTCTCCTTGTCAAACTGCTCTTTCTGAACATATGCCTCGATGCCTTTCTCTGTGTCCTCGAATGATTCGAATCCGGCGGTGGCGGCACCATCTGTGAGCAAGTCCCGGCAGATTTGCATCAAGTCTTCGTTGGCATTGATTTTAAATGTTGCGACTAAGTATTTCATCTAATATTGTTTAATTAAATCATACATTCTACAAAATTCTGTGCAAAATTATAAAAAATAGGGAAAAACCTATCATTATTTAGGGTTTTTCTGTAATTTTGCAGTCAGATAAGCAATATTTTTGCATAAAAATCATTATATACATAGGAATATTGATAAAATAAGGAGATATAGACATGAAGAAAATATTCATTCTTGCGGCCTTTGTGGCTATGGCACCCTTGTCGATGATGGCACAGGATGACGACCTCTATTTCAATCCGAAGCAGGAGGCAAAGCAACTTGCCGCCGAGCGGGAGAAGATGGACAGGGAGATTGCTGCCAACTATTCCGGGAGTCAGCGAAGCGTGGATGAATACAACCGCAATGGCAAGTTCATCAGTCGCTTCAAGAAGATCGGTACCGATTCCCTGGGTAATGACATTATCACCTTCCGGGTGGGTAGGGGAGTGAAGCCTGATTCCATCTATGACGACGCTGCTTTCGTGCAGAAATACTTGGAGAAGGGAGACGATTACGAGTGCACCCGTAACATGAGCCGTTGGGACGGCTATTACGATCCCTGGCTTTACGACTACTATGGCATGGGACCCTATTACTGGCGCAGTGCCTACTGGGGATGGAGGAATCCTTGGCGCTATGGTTACTATGCGGGCTGGTATGACCCGTTTTATGATCCCTGGTTCGATCCATGGTATTATGGCTATGCTGGATGGTGTGGCGGTTGGTACGATCCCTGGTACTACGGCTGGGGTGGCTACTATCGGCCTTACTATTGGGGTGGTCCCGTCTACGCTCATGTTGCAAGACCTGGAGGCTATGCCGGCCATCGTTCTTGGGGTGGTCCCACGGGGCCCGGCAACGGCAATGCTGGGCGTTTTAATGGCGGCAGATACAACGCACAGTCTGGCGCACGGCAGAATGGCAACCAGTTTGGCAACATGACACGTCGCAATGTGGAGAATCGCAATGCTTCCACTTTCCAGCGCTCCGGCAGTTACATGAACAATAGCAATCGTTCCTTCGGTTCTGGCTCTTCCTTCGGTGGAGGTAGCAGGTCTGGCGGGTTCAGCGGTGGAGGTGGCTTCGGTGGCGGAGCACGCTCTGGTGGCGGAGGCTTTACAGGCGGTGGACATTTCGGCGGTGGCCGCCGATAGTTTGAGGTGCTTTTTAACAACATTACTTAAAAAGGTATGATGAAGAAGAATTCTAAATATTTGATGTTGGCGGCAATGGGACTCTTTGCAGCCCCAGCCGTCGCTCAAGAGACGTATCAGGACACGAAGTTTGCTGAAAATGACCTCACGGGTACGGCTCGCTATGTGGGTATGGGTGGTGCCATGGAGGCATTGGGTGCCGATATTTCCACCATTTCCACCAACCCTGCCGGCATCGGTCTCTTCCGTAAGGGACAGGTGAGTGTGTCGGCGAGTGTACTGGCGCAAGGTGATGGCAACTCTGCCACTGTCGACAATGGCAGTTGGAGTCTCTCCTTGAATGATGCCAAGAAGTCTAGGGCGAGTTTTGACCAGGTGGGTTTCGTTTGGTCTACAGGATCTGGCAGGACAAGCTACGTCAATGTAGGCTTCAATTTCCACAAGAGTGCCAACTTTGGACAAATTCTCAGTGCCATGGGTAGCCTGGATGGTGCTTCTCAAAACAAACTCACAGCGGCTAAGTATGCCTATATGGACCGGAACAAGTGGAGCAAGAGTGACATGGGCTACGTTTGGACAGGTGTGGACAAGGGCTATGAGACTTTATTGGGCTACAATTCCAATGGTGGTATCAATACGTTAGATGGAAAGTCTTTCCTCTATGGGCAATACCAGCGAGGTTATATAGGTGAGTATGACTTCAACATCAGTGGCTCTATCAAGAACCGCGTGTGGTTGGGTGTCACTTTTGGACTGCATGATGTCCACTATCGTAGCAACTCATCTTATGGCGAGGAGTTGGTGGATGATTTTGCATCCAACTCTATGGAGCAGGTGAAAATTACGGGTACGGGGTTCGATGTGAAGTTAGGTGCCATCGTGCGCCCGGTCGAGTCTTCGCCCTTCCGCATCGGTGCCTATGTGCATACGCCGGTGTTCTATGACTTGACCATGCGAAGTGCTGTAGACTTGGTATTGATAGACAATGAATATAATGATCGGTCCACTTCATACTCTGGCAGTGCTGACTACAACTTCCGTCTGAACACGCCCTGGAAAGCGGGCGTCAGCTTGGGACATACTGTCGCCAACTGCCTTGCCTTAGGTGCCACCTACGAGTATGCTTGGTATAACCATATGGATAACCGTATCAAGGACGATGGCTACTATGATTATTATTATGATACCTATTACGAAACCAGTAGCAGCGATAAGTATATGAACGACCACACTCGTGAGACACTCAGGGGCGTGAGTACGCTGAAATTAGGCGTGGAATATAAGCCTGTCTCGATGCTGGCTCTCCGTTTGGGTTATAACTACGTTTCCCCGATGTTCTCCGAGGGCGGTGTGCGCAACCAGATGGTAGGCTCTCCAGGTACGAAGTATGCCACCTCTTCAGACTATACCAACTGGAAGGCTGTAAATCGTATTACGGCTGGTGTGGGTTTCAGCTACGAGAAGCTTTTCGTAGACTTGGCTTACCAGTACAGTACTCAGAAAGGTGAGTTCTCTCCCTATATGAGCTATTACAAGAATACTGTTGATGACCAAGACAATATTGTGGGGTATACTCCTGTAAAGCTAAATCGTCATCAGGTTCTCATGACGGTGGGATATAAATTCTGATTTTTTGCAAAAAAAAGCAAAAAAACTTGTAGGAGTCGAATCTTTATTATAACTTTGCAAGTGGAAAAGAATATTAGTTTTTTTAGTGGTTAATTTAGTTTTAGTAAGTATGCATGCAGGACTTGTTGTGAAACAAGTCCTGTTTTTATTTGATTAACATGTGTTGGCGGATAAACTATTAAAACTTAACCCACATTGCAAGGGGTACCATAAACTACCCCTTGCAATGTGGGTTAACCTTCTATTCTTTCGGAGAGGGCATTCTGTGATTTTTGGTTTTATCTTTTCTACTTGGGTAGCGAGTAGAGTAGGATGGTGCGTCCTATCTTGGTATTGACGAGCTTTCTGAACAAGTAGTATTTCTTTGTGTAATTCTTCTCGGGGAGGGGAAAAAGCCCCCTGTTGTACATTCGCTTGATACAGTACTCCAGTCGGCGGTTACTTCGTGTTGTCACAATGGTGTCATAGAGGTAGTCCATGGTGAGTTGGGCGATGCGGCGATTCAGTGCCGCCTGGTCGTTACTGGGCAGTGTACTGGCCACGTCCTGCAGATGGAAGATGATACGTTCCATGTCTGCCAGTTGCTGAATCTTGCTCCGCTTGTCGTTTGCCACCGTTTCGCAGTCTTTTCCGCTGCGACGAAAATAGGCTTTGGAACTGGTGTCAATGACACGGTCAGCGCGCAGGAACAGCTGTGGTGTGAACCCTTCGTCTTCTCGTTGTATGCTAGGTGTGAATCGTAGATTGACCAATAGGTGGTAACGGAATAGATAACTATATACCGAGGCTCTCAGATTCTTGTTGCGTAGATAGACGGCTCCGCTGACGGGGGTGCCGTAGGTGAAGGGCACCTCTGCTTCAGGCTTGTTGGTTTCCTCGAAGCACACGATGTCTGGGCCATGGTATCTTGCGATGTCCAGGCAGTGCTCGTAGGGGGCTCTCACAATATGGTCATTGCCATCGATAAACTGAATGAACTTTCCTGTCGCCATCTTCAACCCACAGTTTCTTGCCGCAGACATTCCCTGTCGGCGTTGGCGGATATAGATGAAGTCATCTTGCCATTCCATGAGATCATTCAAAGGGGTTGTGCTGCTGCCGTCATCTACGAGGATAATCTCCCTTTCCTTCGGGCTCAGCGACAACTGCAGGATGTTGTTCAGACATTCTTGTAGGTGGTCTTTCTCACAATCTTTGGCGATGATGATGAAGCTGACCAGTGCTTCTTGGATAGATGACAGTTCAGTTTGTTGACCTTGCATTTTCTAACTTTTGTGTACCTTTTTTAAAATTGTAATGTAATAATGTTATGAATTGTGAGTACAAAGGTAATAAAAAGTTTAAAAAAAACATCGTTTTTGCATTTTATTTCAAATAAAATTGTTAACTTTGCGAGTGAAAAAACAAGAATAGAGTTATGACATTAGTCATCGTAGCGATATTGCTGATGGGATTTCTCCTCGTAGCGACGGAGAATATCACCAAGGTGAACCGTGCTGCCGTAGTGATTTTTGCTGGGACGGTAGGATGGGTTCTCTATGTCTGTTTCGGCATGGACTTCGTCACCAATCAGCACGCTTATGACTTTTCTCGTTTCTTGAATTTTGAGGGACAGACCCCCATGCCCGCCAACAGCACCACCGTCAAGTATTTCATCGCCCGCAAGGTATTCCTGCCTTATGTGGGAAGGGCGGCGGAGATTGTTCTCTTTCTCCTGGCAACCATGACGATCGTGGAAATCCTCGACAACAACGGTTGCTTCGACTTCATACGGCAGTTGCTCCGTACCCGCAACAGCAAGAAGATGCTCTGGACATTGGCGTGTGTGACCTTTGTCATTTCAGCCAATCTTGACAATTTGACCACCACAGTGATGATGCTCACTGTCATGCATGGTGTCATTCCCAGCCGTCGCCAGCGTCTGGCATACGGTAGCGCCATTCTGTTAGCTGCAAACTGTGGAGGTGCGTGGACAGTGATTGGCAATCCTGAGGGACTCGTGTTGTGGAACAATGGGGCGGTCACTGCCACCAATTTCTCCATGACATTGCTCTTGCCTTGCCTTGCAGCATGGTTGATTCCTACCTTCTTGATTTCCAGAATGCTCCCGGAACGCGTGGAGACGGAATGGATAGTGATGCCTTATCGTGGCGATGACACTCGTCTCAATGTATGGCAGCGTCTGCTCATGCTCTTTGTGGGCATTGGCGGACTGTGGTTTATCCCCACTTTTCACAGCATCACGAAGTTGAGTCCGTTCCTCGGTGCGCTCTGCGTTGTCGCCATTCTGTGGGTGGTCAACGAAATCTTCAACCGCAAGCTGATGAATATGGATGCAATGGTGGAGAGGCGTACTCCGCGTGTCCTACAGTATGGTGTCATTCAGATGATGCTCTTTGTCATGGGGGTCATGCTTGCTATAGCAGTTGTCAAGGAGACGGGTGCACTTTCCGCCATGACCAGCTATCTCGGAATCGGAGAGAGTAATCCTTGGGTTTGGCTACATGGTATGGTGGCGGGAGTCATTAGTACGGTACTCGACAATTTTGCCACAGCGATGAGTTTCTTCTCTCTTCAGGATGTGGCAGGGATCAATGACCCGCTACAGGCTGCTACGACCGTTTATGGCAGCAATGGCATCTATTGGCAGGTCATCGCCTACTGCGTGATGGCTGGGGGCAACGTGCTTGGCATCGGTAGCGTAAGTGGACTGGCTTTCATGAAGATGGAGCGAGTCCGTGTGGGCTGGTTCTTCAGCAACATCGGCTGGAAGGCTCTTCTTGGCGGACTTGTCGGTCTAGTCATCTTGTGGCTGTCCCACAACCTTGTGGCAGGTGCTGTCTACCTGACCATTTGATGTGATTCCTCAAATGGGGGGAGTATTCCTTAGACACCAGTGATGGCGTGTTTTATGCAAGACATATTTTAGGAAAACTAAATTTCCAAAGAATAATCCATTAGTAATCATTATATAATTAAAGGTTTTTAGTTATGGCAAAAATTAAGACAATAGGTGTTTTGACATCGGGAGGTGATGCTCCGGGTATGAACGCAGCAATTCGCGCAGTGACACGTTCTGCTATCTACAACGGTTTCCATGTCAAGGGAATCTTCCGTGGATACGATGGCCTAATCAATGACGAGATTAAGACTTTTACCACAGAGAACGTCAGTGGCATCATCGGTACAGGCGGTACAATCCTGAAGACTGCGCGCTCCACAGAGTTTATGACAGAGGAGGGACGCCAGAAGGCTTACGAGAATATTCAGAAGGAAGAAATTGACGCATTGGTGGTTATCGGTGGTAATGGATCCTTGACGGGTGCCATGAATTTCGCCAGTGAGTTCGACTTGTGCTGTATCGGTCTCCCTGGGACGATTGACAATGACCTTTATGGTACTGACAACACCATCGGCTACGACACGACGATGAACACCATCGTGGAGTGCGTGGACCGCATCCGCGACACCGCCCAAAGCCACGAGCGCATCTTCTTTATCGAGGTGATGGGACGAGATGCTGGTTTCCTGGCGCAGAACAGTGCCATCGCCAGTGGTGCAGAGGCAGCTATCATCCCCGAGGACTCCACCGACGTGGACCAGTTGGCGCAGTTCATGGAGCGCGGCATTCGCAAGTCTAAGAAGAGCTGTATCGTCGTGGTGTCAGAGAGTCCCAAGTGTGGCGCCCTCTACTATGCCGACCGTGTGCGCAAGGAGTTCCCCGAGTTCGACGTGCGCGTGTCCATCCTCGGCCATTTGCAGCGCGGCGGCCGTCCATCCGCCCGTGACCGTATCCTCGCTTCCCGTACCGGCTGCGGAGCCGTGGAGGCCATCATGCAGGGACAGCGCAATGTGATGATTGGCGTGCGCAACAACGAGGTTGTTTATGTGCCACTGTCAGAGGCCATCCGCTCGGACAAGCCATTCGACAGAAAACTCATCAAGGTGCTGGACGAATTGAGCATCTAAATGTTTCAAATCTCACTAAAAATGTTTTAAAGAGGATAAAAACTTTAATTTATTTTGGAGTTTTCATGAATGTTTGTTACTTTTGCAAGCAACTTATGATTCAATGAGTAAAGAAACAACATATAAAATAGTTAACATTTAAACTTATAGCTTATGTCACAAATTAACGGGCGCATTTCCCAGATTATCGGACCTGTTATCGATGTCTATTTCGATACCAAGGGCGAGAACCCTGAGAAGGTGCTTCCAAGAATTCACGAAGCTCTGAAGGTGCAGCGTCCCGACGGACGCGACCTGGTCATCGAGGTGCAGCAGCACATCGGTGAGGACACCGTGCGTTGCGTGGCCATGGACAATACCGACGGCTTGCAGCGTGGCTTGGAGGTGGTCTCCACAGGAAGTCCTATCGTCATGCCGGCTGGAGAGCAGATCAAGGGGCGTATGATGAACGTCATCGGACAGCCCATTGACGGTATGAAGGAACTGGACATGAAGGGCGCTTATCCCATTCACCGTGAGGCTCCTAAGTTTGACGAGTTGTCAACCCACAAGGAGATGCTAGCCACAGGTATCAAGGTCATCGACTTGCTCGAACCTTATATGAAAGGTGGCAAGATTGGTTTGTTCGGTGGTGCCGGTGTAGGCAAGACCGTGCTTATCATGGAGTTGATCAACAACATCGCCAAGGGTCACAACGGTTACTCTGTATTCGCCGGAGTGGGAGAGCGTACTCGTGAGGGTAACGACTTGATCCGCGATATGCTCGAATCTGGTGTTATCAAGTATGGCGACAAGTTCAGGAAGGCCATGGAGGAAGGCAAGTGGGACCTCTCGCTCGTTGACCCCGAGGAGCTCGCCAAGAGCCAGGCCACCCTTGTCTACGGTCAGATGAACGAGCCTCCAGGGGCGCGTGCCTCCGTCGCTCTCTCTGGTTTGACCGTCGCAGAGGAATTCCGTGACCACGGAGGCAAGAACGGCGAGCCAGCCGACATCATGTTCTTCATCGATAACATTTTCCGTTTCACCCAGGCGGGTTCCGAGGTGTCCGCACTCTTGGGCCGTATGCCTTCCGCCGTAGGTTACCAGCCAACTTTGGCTTCGGAGATGGGTGCCATGCAGGAGCGAATCACCTCTACCAAGAATGGTTCCATCACCTCCGTACAGGCTGTGTATGTGCCAGCCGATGACTTGACAGACCCGGCGCCTGCCACAACCTTCACCCACTTGGATGCCACCACGGAGCTTTCCCGCAAGATCGCTTCCCTCGGTATCTATCCTGCCGTGGATCCATTAGGTTCTACTTCCCGCATCCTCGACCCGCTGATCGTGGGCAAGGCTCACTACGACTGTGCACAGAGAGTGAAGCAGTTGTTGCAGCGTTACAACGAGTTGCAGGACATCATCGCCATCCTCGGTATGGACGAGCTTTCCGACGAGGACAAGTTGACCGTGAACCGCGCCCGTCGTGTGCAGCGTTTCTTGAGTCAGCCGTTCACCGTAGCCGAGCAGTTCACCGGTCTGAAGGGTGTGATGGTACCTATCGAAGAGACTATCAAGGGCTTCAACGCCATTCTCGACGGAGAGGTGGACGACCTGCCAGAGCAGGCGTTCCTCAACGTGGGTACCATTGAGGATGCCAAGGAGAAGGCTAAGCAGTTGCTCGCAGCGGCGCAAGGGTAATAAAATTAAAACTCAAGGCTTATGCTGAATTTAAAGATAGTTTCTCCCGAGAAGGTAGTGTTCCAAGGGGAGGTGGAGAGTGTCTTGGTTCCGGGTACGCTCGGCTCGTTCGAGATCCTGAAGGACCATGCTCCGATTATCTCCTCGCTCGAAGTGGGCAAGGTGGAATACGCTACCCCGGAGGGCAAGCAGCAGATGGACATCAAGGGCGGCTTCGTTGAGGTAAAGAAAAACGAGGTGAGCCTTTGCGTAGAAGTATAGATATGGAAAAGGAAGAAGTGATGCGCCTGCAGCACATCAGGCAAACAAGTATCAAGTACAGGCAGGTTTCCCTTTGGATTACCGTGGGACTGGCTCTCGCCATCCTCTTCGCCTGTAGGGTATCTGCCCTATGTGAGGACATCCTTCCGCAGGTGGTTAACCCACTGGTGGTGAGTGCACTGTTCTCGCTTATCGCAAGTGTTGCTTATGGCGAGGCGTGGTCTGCGATAGCCAAGTCTTCTCCCGCCAACCTTGCCAAGTTCTACTTGGCTGCGTCGGCACTGAAGATGATGGCGGCGGCAGTGGTGTTCTTAGTGTATGTCCTCGTGTGCGACAAGCCGAACATCCTGGGCTTCTCTGCGATTTTCGCAATTTTCTATGTGGTTCTTCTCGTGTTCGACTGCATCTTCTTTGCTCGGGTAGAGAAAAAGAATAAAATTAATAAAGAATAAGAATGATGAAACATCTCAAACAATTCCTCCTGATGGCCATGTTGCTCCTGACCTTGGCTCCCGCACAGGTGTCGGCGAAAGAGAACATCGACGTAAAGGAGATATTGTGGGGTCATATAAAGGATTCTTATGAATGGCATATCACCCAGGTGGGCGACCATCCTGTTGTGATCAACCTGCCCGTCATCGTCAAGACCTCCCAGGGCTGGCGCGTGTTCAGCAGCGGTGAGTTCTCCGAGGAGAGAGACGCCAATGGTGACCGTCCGGGTCCCTACAACCTGGTCATCAAGAACGGTGATGCGAAGGATTATCCCAACAAGATCGTCGAGAAGGTCGGCGGAGCGGAAGTTCGTCCCCTCGACCTGTCCATCACGAAGACCGTCTGCGTCCTCTTCATCGATGCCGTCATCCTATTGTTCTGCATCTTGATACCGGCACGCTGGTGCAAGAAGCACAAGGTGGATGACCCGGCACCGAAGGGATTCGTCGGACTGATGCACATGTTCGTCATGTCTGTCTATGACGATGTCATCAAGAGTACGCTCGGTAAGGAAGCTCCCAAGTATGCGCCATGGCTGCTTACTTGTTTCTTCTTCATCTTCGTGGCGAACATCATGGGTATCGTACCGTTCCCACCGGGAGGCGGCAACCTGACGGGCAATATCGCCTGCACCTGCTTCTTTGGTGTGACGACGTTCCTCATCACCAACCTCACGGGAACCAAGGAATACTGGAAGGAAATCTTCTGGCCCGAGGTGCCCACATGGTTGAAGGTGCCCGTGCCATTGATGCCATTCATCGAGCTTTTCGGAATCTTCACGAAGCCGTTGGCCCTGATCATCCGACTCTTCGCCAATATGATGGCAGGCCATGCTATCGCTCTGTCCTTTGCGGCTATCATTTTCATAATGTTCAACATCAGTGAGAATGTCATCGCCAACTATGTGGCAGGAACAGGTATGACTGTAGTAAGTGTTGCGATGAGCGCCTTTATGATGCTCCTCGAAGTATTGGTAAGCTACATCCAGGCATTGGTGTTCACCATGCTGAGTGCAGTATTCATCTCGCTGGCTCACGTTCATGAGCATGAGCCAGAAATCGCAAAGTAACAATTAACAAGAAAATATTAACAACTTAAATTTTAAGATTATGTTATCACTTTTATTAGCAGCAGAAGTTGCAAAGTTGGGTGCCGCAGTAGGCGCAGGTCTTGCCGCAATTG
>CAVCCB010000020.1:0-22663 GCA_963600595.1 Subdoligranulum sp. APC924/74
TCACAAACTATAAGGAGGCGTTAAAATCGTACCAAGTTATTTTTTAACCGTTACTAAACGTAAATGTTTTCTTCAAAAAAGTATCAAAGTATCATCTTTAGCTTCCCAAAGCAATATAATCGACTGATTGACAATAACATGAATAAGATGAGACTTCTCTGATATCTTGTCAAGAAGTCTCACCAAAGTATCATCAAAGTCTCATCTTATCTCTTTTTTACCAGATATTTCATGCCGTCTTTGAATCTTTTATGCTTCATTGCGGTCCTGTTTTAATGGTGATTGTGACAGACAACGGTATTGCCCAAAAATATGAACAGCGTTTGGGCAACCATTGCCCGATATTCGGGCAATGGTTGCCCAATGCTTGGGGAGTTAGGGAACGATTAGAACTGATATACTATTAATAACGCAGAAAATCGGATTTTACTGTATGAAATCAAAAAAATATAGCAAGAGAACAAGGAAAAATGAGACTTTGGTGAGACTTCGATGATACTTTGTTATAGTTTTAACGAGAAGTATCATCGCTTATAAATATCTGTTAGCCAAAGATATAATGTCATTTGGAAGCAAAAAGATGATACTTTGAGACTTTTTCCTTGAAAATATTTCTTACGTGTACATATGTACGTTCCTTATTGACATTATCCTTGGACCGACGAGCAACTCTATCGCAAGTATATGCGCCTAAACGTTGTCTACTTCTAATTCCCTACGCAAACGTTGCACATAGTCACGGTTCCAATCCTTCTCCCGCAATACAGCATCTCCGTATTTCAGCAAGTCAATGTCCAGCTTCACGACATTCCTCGCCTTGTCCTCCGCACATCTGCCACATTCCCGCTCAATCTCCTTGAGGCACTCCACGGTATCTTCCTCTGAGACACGAGATGTCCCAACTGCCAAGGCATTGGCAAACCAGTCGGAATCGATGCCAATCGGGGAAGTACGCAAGATGCGTGAAAATCTGATGCCCGGGAAGAACTCGCGAAGCCTTCCCATCGCATACCTCACATTGCGCAACTGCCCGCAATTGGAACCCAGAGCCAAGACGATATTGATGCCATTATTTGCCATTTCTCCTGTTTTTATATGCAAAGTTAGTGAAAATACTTAAATTATCCCTTGCTTCTGCAATATTTTTATTATTTTTGCACTATGAATTGCATAAAAGTATATATCATAGGCCTACTTGCCCTCTTCAGTACCTCCACACTGAAGGCACAGATGAAGTGGAACCAAGCCTATCAGACATACGTGAACCAATATAAGGATCTCGCCATCGAGCAGATGCTTCGTTATCGCATCCCTGCCAGCATCACTCTGGCGCAAGGCCTGTTCGAGAGCCGGGCAGGGCTCAGCGACCTTGTCAGGCAAGGCAACAACCATTTTGGCATCAAATGCCATACCAATTGGACAGGAGCGCGGCAGTATCACGACGATGACGCAAGAGGAGAGTGCTTTCGCGTGTACCAGGATGCAAAGGAAAGCTATGAGGACCACAGCAAGTTCCTTGCCAAGCAACCGCGCTATGCCAGCCTCTTCGAACTGTCAATTACCAACTACAAGGGATGGGCGCACGGTCTGAAGAAATGCGGCTATGCCACGAACCCGCAATATGCCAACAAGCTGATACAGATTATCGAGCTTTACAAGCTCTTCGACTATGACAAGGCAAAGCGATACGACCATTTCATGGCAAACCACAGCGGCACTGACCAGCCCGTCAACGCCGAGGGACTACTCCACCCCATCCGTATGTTCAACAAGAACTACTACCTGAAAGCACGCAAAGGTGACACCTTCAAGAGCATCGGGAAGGAAGTGGGCATCAGCTGGCGCAAACTCGCCAGATACAACGAGCGCGACAAAAACGACATTCTGCAAGAGGGCGACATTATCTATCTCAAGAAAAAGAGAAGAAAGGCGCCCAAGGAATTCAAGAACCATCCGCACATCGTGAGAGCAGGAGAGAGCATGTACTCCATCGCACAGAAATATGGCATCCGACTGGAACGCCTGTACAAGATGAACGACCTGGGACCAGAGTACCAAATTTACCCTGGAGCCAGACTCAAAGTCAGATAAATACAAAGGAAAAAATGAAAAGAACGATCATCACAATGGCCACCCTGGCAGCCCTCCTGTTGCCGGGCAAGGCAATGGCACAGAACTTTGACGACTATTTCGTTGACAAGACACTGAGAATAGACTATACCTTCTCCGGCAACGAGAAGCAGCAAATCATCGCAGTGGACGAGCTGAACAGCATCCCTCGCTGGTATGGCAAGAAACAGCGGCTCAGCGAACTGCCCATGGAAGGCAACGGACAGATTACGGTACGCGACCACCGCTCGGGCAAGATTATCTATCGTAACTCCTTCTCCACCCTCTTCCAGGAATGGCTGTCGGAGGACGAGTCGAAGACCACAACCAAGAGTTTCGAGAACGTGTTTCTCGTACCTATGCCCAAGGACACGGCAGACGTCACCATCAACCTGTTTGACAACCGCCGTAACGTGATGGCTACGCTCACCCACCAGGTGGCTCCCACTGACATTCTCATCCACAAGAAAGGTGACCGCCCCACTCCTTATGTCACCTTGCAGCAGGCAGCCGACACAAGCCGTTGCATCCACGTTGCCTTCGTGGCGGAGGGCTACAAGAAAGAGGAGATGCCCACCTTCATCAATGATGCCAAGGATGCCTGCGAGGCACTCTTCGCCCATGAGCCTTTCAAGGGAACGAAAGACCGCTTCAACATCGTGGCAGTGGAGGCTCCCTCGGAAGACAGTGGCACCAGCGAGCCTGGCAAAGGCGTATGGAAACATACGGCTCTCAGTTCCCACTTTGACACCTTCTATAGCGAGCGATACCTCACCACGCTCAACATCAAGGACTTGCACAATTGTCTTGCCGGCACTCCATACGAGCATATCATCATTCTGGTAAACAGCGACCGTTACGGCGGTGGCGGCATCCTCAACTCCTACAACCTCACCTCCACCCACCACAAGTGGTACAAGCCTGTCGTGGTGCATGAGTTCGGACATTCCTTCGCAGGTCTTGCCGACGAATATGCCTACGAGAGCGAGCAGATTCCGATGTACCCCCACGACATAGAGCCATGGGAGCCCAACATCACCACCCGCGTCAACTTCCAGGGCAAATGGGAGAACCTTATCAAGAAAGGCACCAAGCTGCCCACCCCACTGTCCAACGACCCGAAGGTGGCAAAGAGCAAGGTGGGAATGTTCGAAGGAGCCGGATATAGCGTGAAGGGGGTGTACCGTGGCGTGCAGGATTGCCGAATGCGCATCAACGAGACACCCGAGTTCTGCGCCGTATGCCAGCAGGCATTGACAAGAGTAATAGACTTTTATACCAAGTAAAAAATGAAAGAACTTACGACAACCATAAAATACCAGTTGGCGCAATTGGAGGAGCTGGACAGCCAGGAACAGACGCTCGTCACAAGGGCGATGCAAGCCACCGACAACTCGTATGCCAAGTACAGTAATTTCCGCGTGGGGGCAGCCTGCCTGTTGGCAAACGGACAAATCGTCATCGGTGCCAACCAGGAGAACGCAGCCTACCCGTCCGGTCTTTGCGCCGAGCGCACGGCAATCTTTGCCGCACAGGCGAACTATCCCGACCAGCCCATCACCACCCTCGCCATCGCCGCAAGGAACGCAGACGGGTTCATCAAGTCGCCCATCGCCCCCTGCGGTGCTTGCAGGCAGGTCATCCTTGAGATAGAAGACCGCTACCGGCAACCCATCCGCATCCTGCTCTACGGCAAGGACGGCATTCTCCGCATCAACACAGTGAAAGACCTCCTCCCCTTCTGTTTCGTGGATGAGTGTATGAGATAAAAGCGGCAAGGGAACACCGAATGTACCCTAAACATATTTAAATAAGAACGATGGAGAAAGCAAAGATATTATTGAGTTTCGACACAGAGGAATTTGATGTTCCCCGTGAACATGGCGTAGACTTTTCGTTGGAAGAAGGAATGAAAGTTTCTGTCCATGGAACCAACCGCATATTGGATTGTTTGAAGCAAAATGGTGTGAAGGCAACCTTCTTCTGCACGGCAAATTTTGCCAAGCACGCCCCAAATGTGATGAAGCGCATCATGGACGAGGGCCATGAGGTGGCTTGCCACGGCGTAGACCACTGGAGACCGCAAGCCACCGACGTGGAAGTTTCCAAGAACGTCATCGAAGAGGTGACGGGCAAAAAAGCCATGGGCTACCGACAGCCCAGAATGTTTCCTGTGAGCGACAGCGAGATAGAGCGTATGGGATACACCTACAACTCATCCCTGAATCCCGCCTTTATCCCAGGCAGATACATGCATCTCAATGCACCACGCACCTGGTTCATGAGAGGCAAGGTGATACAGATACCCGCATCCGTCACTCCCCTCATCCGCTTCCCGCTATTCTGGCTGTCACTGCACAACCTCCCCGAGTGGATGTACCACATGATGGTGAGGCGAGTCATCAAACACGACGGCTACTTCGTCACCTACTTCCACCCTTGGGAATTCTATGCCCTCAAGGAGCATCCCGAGTTCAAGATACCATTCATCATCAAGAACCACAGCGGAGAGGCCATGTTCCATCGTCTGGACAACCTGATCAAGATGTTGAAAGCACGAGGTGACCAGTTTGCCACGTTCTCAGAATTCGTACAATCAAAGAAAGCAGATCCATCATGATAAAACTTGCAATCGTTTCCCCCTGCTACAACGAAGAGGAGGTGCTTGAGACTTCTGTTAAGAGACTCTCCGAACTTTACCGCCAACTCATCGCCGACGGAAGGATCAGCAAAGACAGCTTCTTCCTTTTTGTCAACGATGGCAGTCGTGACCATACATGGGACATCATCAACCGCCTGCATGGCGAGAACCCCTTCGTCCATGGGCTCAACTTGGCTCGCAACGTAGGTCACCAGAGTGCCATCATGGCAGGAATGATGACTGCCAAGGACCAGGCAGATGCCGTCATCACCATCGATGCCGACCTGCAGGACGACCTTGCTGCCATTCCACAAATGATAGATGACTATGCCAAGGGCTACGACATCGTGTATGGAGTGAAGGTGTCACGCCAAGCCGACCCTTTGCTCAAACGTCTGTCTGCCGTGACATTCTATAAGTTGCAGAGCAAGATGGGCGTGGACAGCATCTACAACCACGCCGACTTCAGGTTCATGAGCCGGCGTGCCTTGGAGATATTGTCGCAGTATAAGGAGAAGAACCTCTATCTGCGCGGCCTGATTCCAACCATCGGTCTCAGCTCCACCACCGTCGACGACGTTATCAGCGAGCGAACTGCCGGCACGTCGAAATATACGCTGTCGAAAATGCTCAACCTTGCCCTGGACGGCATCACCTCCTTCTCCGTGAAGCCCATTTACAGCATCATCTACTTGGGCATCTTCTTCATCCTCGTGTGCTTGGCGATAGCCATCTACGTCATCCATGCACTTGTGGCGGGGACAGCTGTGCCAGGATGGGCATCCCTTATCCTTAGCATCTGGCTGGTGGGTGGACTCGTGTTGATTTCCATCGGTGTGGTGGGAGTCTACATTGGGCGCATCTACAAGGAAGTGAAGGGAAGGCCTCTTTATAACATCAAGGAGACACTGGAGTAGGAAGACATGAACATCAGCTATAACAAGGAGCAACTGAAGCAAGAGTTTTGGCGCATATTCCGTTTTGGAATCACGGGAACCATCTCCTCGCTCATCCATTACGGAGCATATTGCCTGGCTCTGATTTATTGCAACCCCACTGTGTCATACAGTGCCGGCTATCTGGTGGGGCTTGTGTGCAACTATGCACTGACTACTTTTTTCACATTCCGCCAACAGCCGTCCAAAAAGAATGCAGCAGGTTTTGTCACCAGCCACATTATCAACTATCTCTTGGAGGTGGGCTTGCTCAATCTGTTCCTTTATATCGGTTGCAGCCAATGGCTTGCACCCATCTTGGTGATGGTTATCGTGGTGCCCGTCAATTTCCTACTTCTCCGCTTTGTATTCCTCTATAAGCGATATACAGAATAAGCAATGAAATCACAAAAAAAGAGAATGGAGAAGCCTCCACAATGAGAGTCCTTCTCCATTCTCTTTTTCCTTTGTTTAAAGATTCCTTATTTCTTCACGATTTTTGTACTGAACACATTGTCGTTGACTGCGCCATTGAGTACATAGCCCGAGAAATCATACTGGGTATAGTTGCTTCCACGCTCGTTGATGCGCAAGGTCTTGATCTCCGCATTCTTCATGTCGATGGTCACGACACAGGATGTATACATCATCCTGCGCTTCGCCTTGCTGTCGGTGACGTTGGGCGTGACGGTCATCGTGCAGGTATTTCCCTTCTTCTGCATCTGTACGGTTGCCATCTTGGTGAGGTTGGCATTGCCGCTTGCAGTGAAGAGGTTGGTGAAGATATCACGCAACACCTCGAAAGGGTTGTTGCCCGTGGCATTCGCCTTGATGGAGCGCTGCTTGCCGCCCTTCACCATTGTATAGGTGTTGCCAACGGCGAGCAACATATCCTTCGTACTCGTGAATACCATGCTCTCTGAGTTGGGAGTCTTGTAATAGAACTCGCCCTTGTTCACGGCATCCTTCGCCAAGGCGGCATTGTGCTGGGTCATTGTCACATGAGCTGTGAGCGTACTGACGTTCTTGTAGCGGTTGACAGCCGCCTTCTTCAGTTCAGCCTGCTGGGCATGGATGCCCACAAAGGCAACCATCACTACGGCAAGCAGTGTAAAAAATCTTTTCATCATTACTGTCTATTTTTTCTTTTTATCCTTGCCTTATGTATAGAGACCTCCATTGATGGAGATTACCTCGCCCGTGATGTAGCCTGCACCAGGGGAAGCCAGGAAGCCCACAAGCTCAGCCACCTCCTCGGGAGTGCCGAATCGCTGGGTGGGAATCATCTTCTTCAGGGTAGCCACGTCCAGTCCTTCCGTCATATCGGTCTCAATGAAGCCAGGGGCCACGGCATTCACCGTCACCTTCTTCCTTGCCACCTCCTGTGCCAGTGCCTTGGTGGCAGCGATGATGCCCCCCTTGGCTGCGGAGTAGTTGGCCTGTCCGGGCAGTCCCTTCAGTCCGCTCAGGCTCGCCATGTTGATGATGCGGCCGAACTTATGAATCAGCATGGGCTGCAACAACGCCTGCGTCACATAATAGAACCCGTTGAGGGATGTGTCGAGCACACTGTGCCACTCCTCATCCTGCATGAACACCATGATCTGGTCACGGCGGATGCCTGCGTTGTTGACCAACACCTCCACATAGTCCTCGGGATGGCTTGCCTTCCATGCCTCCAGCGCCGTCCTCACCTGTTCCTTCTGGGCAACGTCAAACTGCAGCAACTCGCCGTCGGTACCGGCTTCCCTTACCATTTGCAAGGTCTTCTCAGCCTCGGTGGCGTTGCTCACATAGTTGATGATGATATCGTAGCCCATCGTGGCAAGCTTCACGCTTACCGCACGGCCGATGCCACGGCTACCTCCTGTTACTAAAGCATACTTTTTCTTTGTCATATTCTTGTTGTTTTTAATGTTCTTTCCTTTTATTGAAGAGTTCTCTTCATTCCTTTCCTATAATTTCCCAGACGGCTTCCCTGCCCATCACCTCGGCGCAGGTGTGGAAGGCCGTCATGGTCACGCCATGCACCCCATGCAACATCAGGTTCTGCCCCGTGAGCAACAGGTTGGGGATGGGCGTGCGGGGCGAAAGCACCGTCATCAGAGGATTGCGATAATCCTTCCTCATTCCATAGGCACAGCCTTCTGGCGTCAGGGTGTAGTCGTGCCAAGTGAGCGGCGTGGAGGTATAACGGAACGAGTAGCCCTTGATCTCGGGGAGTACTCGTGCAGCGAGGGCGATGCACTCGTCTGCGACACGTTCCTTCAGCTCCTCATATTCCGTTCCACGGTGACCTATCTTTGTACCCAGCCATGACTCACAAGCCGACCATGGCATCGGGGTCAGCAGGTCCACTTGCCGGGCATACTCACTCCCGTCCTCGGGCACCCTGCAACTGACCAATACTCCCCTCACACCATCCGACTGGTTCTCATGCACAGACCATACGTCCTGCTTGCCGTATACATAATGGTTGTAGTTGAAGTAACGGAGCTTGTCTGGTTCGAAGACCAGTGATACCGTGAACATTCCAAACGAGTTCTGCACGTCGCTGATGCGTCGGCGGTAGACACGCTTCATCCTGCTGCTCTCCTTGACCAATGCACAGGTGGCGGCGGGATGGATGTCGCTGATGAACGTATCTGCCTCATATCGCTCCCCATTGGTGCAGACGGCGCAAACCAGCTTTCCGTCCTTTTCCACCAGCCCCTCGACCTCGGCGCGGCAAATAATCTCACCGCCTTGTCCGCGGATGCCCTCCGCGAGCTTGTCTACCATCAAGGAGCCATCGCCCTTCAGTCGCCAACTGCTCTCCACAAAACTGCCGTTTCCATGCAGGAAGCTGAATAGGGGGAGCGTCTCCCTCCTGAGTTCCATCCTGAGGGAAGTGCCACTCAGCACATTTCTCAACACAGGGTCTTTGAAGGTCTTCTCCAGGAAGTCCCAGGCACCAGTTGCCATCGACTGCTGTGCGTCATCGGTCTGTGAGGGCAATGGGGAAAGAGCCTGCGCCTGTTCCTTTGCAGAACACTCAAGCAGGTGTGCATAATGCCGCAATCCCTCTTCCTCACGGGGAAAGTCATGCACTAACTTTTCCACGAAATTGCCGTAGCCTTGCGCCAGGGCAAAGGTTTGGCCGACAAGTGTCACTTTGTCGAAGCCGTCCTCGTCGAGCCGGTGCCAGGGCAAATCCATTAAGCCGAGATATTGGAA
This sequence comes from Subdoligranulum sp. APC924/74, assembly GCA_963600595.1. GTDB lineage: Bacteria > Bacteroidota > Bacteroidia > Bacteroidales > Bacteroidaceae > Prevotella. The sequence goes on from CAVCCB010000020.1 coordinate 8,902, forward strand.
AGCCGTATGCAACGACTGTCCTTCCCCCAGACCACCGACATAGTGGAGTCCCGTGTCGAGGGAGAGACCTCGACGGCGATAGCTCTGCATACATCCGCCTGGTTGCATCCCCTGTTCCAGCACAAGTACCTTTCTGCCGCTACGTGCCAGAACATATCCGCACTCCAGTCCGCCGAGACCTCCGCCTATGATAATTACGTCATACTTCATGCCTTCTTGCCCTTCCTGTTCATCCATTCCCATACGGCGGGTTGCATCACATACGACAACACCACTGCCGACACGAGCCCCACCAGCGTGGAGAAGCCCACAGACTTGATGGCAGGATGCTTGGCGATGAGCATGGAGCTGACCGTCGTTATCAGGATGACGGCACTGAAGAAGATTGCAGTCTTGTGGTAAGCCAACAGCTTGCTGTCCTTCCCGCTCCCCAGAAGTCCGTTCATCACGAAGATACTATAGTCCACACCAATTCCGAAGATGAAGGTGGAGATGATGATATTGATCAGATTAAAGCGCATCCCGAACAGTCCCATGGCACCCAATACCACCAGCCAGCTCAGTAAGATTGGCATGAAGGCAAGCAGAGTGTGCTTGAGGTTGAAGCGGAGACTGAACAGAAGTACGGCAAACACGAATGCCATGGACACCCACTGCAACACGTTAAAGTCCTCGTTCATGCTCACCAAGGTGTCTGTCGTATAATAATAGGTGTCGAGCACCATCAGGTTTGGTACGTTGGCGATGGCACCACAGATGCGGTAATAGTCGCTGTTCTTGCTATGAACTGTGTCGTTGGCACAGCGCACGGAGGTAAAACAGAGATACGATCCGTCATAAGACTGCTCCATCAGCGTGGACTGGTAGCCCTCGGGGATGATTCCTGCCTTGTAGAGAGGGTCTGGCTCATAGTCTCTCGTAGCGTAGTCGAAGAACGCATCAAAGCCTTCGGGCCTCATTCCCGCCTCGGGGGCGGTGGCGTTGATCAGGCTGCGGACACGCGCCAAGCGGTCGGCAGTCCAGAATTTCTTCCATGCCTCAATTCTCTGCTTCTGCACACGCAAGGGGACAAATATCCTGTCCGTATGGGTATAGCTCTTCACGAGGCCGAGTGCCTTCAGGGAGTCAAGCTTGTGTTCCAACACAGAGAAATTCTCAATCGCCTCCTCCATGGTCTTGCCCGAGGCTGCGAAATATTTCTGCTTGTCGCCCGTGTAGGTCTTGTCACGGAGCAGGTTCTCAGAATAGGTGGTGTTCTCTTCCTCATAGCCCAGGTTGTGCATGTCGGCATCAAACTGGGTTCCCTTGACAGCGTAACAGCCGATGCAAACGACCACGATGGCAACGATGACTGCCAACAAGGGTTTCTTGCGATGGAAGGGATAGGCATTAATGCGGTCGATGAGGGAAAAGAGGCGGTTGGTACCCTGCTTATGACCCGTGCCCAGGAACTGTGGCAAGAACAGAAGACTGAACGCTGTAGTGCCGGCAATGGCAAAGGCAGCGAACAAGCCGAAGTCCTGCAGCAGGGAGGTGTTGACGAAGATGAGTCCCACGAAGGAGCCTATCGTCGTCAGACAGCCCAGGCACACGGGCTTCACCTGGTCACGGAGCAGCTGTTCCGTATCATCCACATACTGATGATGGGTCAGCACATGGAGCACATAGCTCATTGCCACACCCAGAATGATGGCACCGATGCCCAATGCGAGCAGGGAGAACTGTCCCTTGATGAAGTACATCATCGTGAGACCGAAGAGCGTGCCGAATGCCACGGGCAACACCAACAGGGGTATCGTGTTCCAGCGGCGGAAACAAACGAGCAGGAACACGAGTACCAGCAGCAGCGAACCTCCCACCGTACCCACCAAGTCGCGCTTGATGGTGGAGGCATTGTAGAAGCCGCTCGCAGGGGTGCCGTGATAGCTGACGCGCACGTCAGGTGCCTTCACGGCAAACTCTTCTATCAGCTCATTCATCTGCTGGAACAGAGCCGATCCTTGTCCTGTGTTGGTAGCAGAGAAACGCGGTGTCAGGAATGCCACGCACACTGTCGAGTCGGGCACGAAGAAATGGCCGTCAATGGTATGATAGCTACCCGTGCCACCGTCCATCAGTGGCTTCATCTGCCTTGCCAACAGGTTGCGGAGTCCGATGGGGTCAGCCTGGATCAGTTCAGGGTAGGCAGACCCAAACTCTCCCGTCATGTCCTCGTGGTTCTGCTGCATCTGGCGGCGCATGTGCTCAGTCGTGAGCAGGGTGTCGATACCCGCATAGAGAGAGGTGTCTATATAGGCGGGAAGATGTTCCGACAAGTAGTCGATACCATCGGGTATCAAGTCATCGGAGAGGCTGTAGAAAACATCCCCGATAGCCCGGCTCGCCGTGTCCTGTCTGCCGTCACGTGCCAGCAGGGAGTCGACGAACTCGTCGCACACCTCGGCAATACGCTCCGTGCCCGTTCCCTTCTTCTTTGCCTCGAACAAGAGGAATGTCTTGTCCTTGATGCGAAGATTGGCAAAAGCAAGCTTCATGCTGCCATCCTCATTACGGGATGACGGCATCAATTTGTTTAAGTCTTCCTCCAGGTGTATGCGGGAAGAGAAATAGCCGCTGATAGCAAACAAACATACCATCGTAACCCAAAACACGGGACGATGGTTGCGGAAATATCGATAAATGCGAATGCAAAGTTCTGTCATACTGTCATTTCTCCCTTATAGTCCATATAGACGCGTTGTGCGTCGCTGATGTTTGCCACGACCGTGTAGCGCACGTTGTCTCCCGGCTGTTGTTCCACGCTCACCTTCACATCGAGTTCGGAACACTGCGCGGGCGTTGCCACTGCCTTCAGGCGGCATTGTCTCACACTTGCCACCCGCAGCTGCTTGCCAACGAGTTTCTCTGCACACTCCTTGACCGTCTGCATGTTGCATACGCCCGGGCACACCGGGTTGCCAGGGAAATGGCCATGGTAGATGTCGCACTCGGGAAGCAGGGATATGTGAAAAGTCGCAGCCCCGTCTCCCTTATGTTCCACGTCCAGGAGCTTATAATAGTTTCCTTCAAGTTTCATTGGATTCGTTACTTTCTTTAGTGTTTAGTCCTCCGGTTGGATGAAGATTTTCATCTGGGTTTCCGCCACCTTCTCGTCTTCCACGCAAGTATAGGCAGAAAGCAAGGTCACACCGTTCACCTCGGGCCCCATCTCAATGGTTGTCACCATCCGCTCGCCCACCTTGGGGCGACGTATGCTGCGGAATTTCTTCACCTCACCGATATATCCCACTGGAGGTTCCTCAGCACCAGCGGAGACCGCCTTGTAACCGGCGAACGCTGAGGCGGATTGGGCGATATGCTCTATCACACCACTCTCCTCAAGTGTATCATCATCAGCAAGAAACAAGTTGCCTGAGCGGACGGTGAGGCAGGCTGTAGCCCGCTCTCCGTCCACATCCAACAATTCATCCACCATCAAGATAGGCTCTCTCTGTGGAATCAGTTGCTCGATTGTCAAACTAATCATCACGTCTATTAAAGATGGGATTCAATATAATCGTACAGATTGTTGAATGTCTGAATCTTAGGCAACTCTGCTACAGGAATAACCACCTTATATGTCTGCTGCACCAATGCGATGAGGTCTACCAGGCTCAAGCTATCCAAGCTGAGTGTATCCTTGATGCTTGCCTCTGGATCGAAGTCTGTTGTTTCTACGTCAAACTCCTCAGCCAACAGGCTGTTAACTTGCTCTACGATTTCTTCACGTGTCATAATTTTCCTTTTTATTAAATGTTTATACTATAGATTCTTTACGATAAGTGTTGAGTTGGTACCACCGAAGCCGAAGGAATTGGAGAGGAACATGTCAAAGTTGGTCTCCTTGCGCTCTGGCAACACATGGATGCAGGCAGTCTCCTCGTCGGGGTTCTCGAAGTTTATATTGGGGGCAATGAAGCCGTTCTTCATCATCAGCACGGAGTAAATCACCTCACTGGCTCCTGCCATCCACATCTCGTGTCCCGTCTGACTCTTGGTAGAGGTTACAGGCACGTTGCGGTCGCCGAAGATGCGTGCGATAGCCTGTGCTTCACGAGCATCTCCGATATGTGTGGAGGTGGCGTGTGCATTGATATATCCTATCTGGTCAATACTTACACCACTATCCTTCAAACAAAGCTCCAAAGATCGTGCAGGACCATCCACATTGGGAGTGGAAATGTGGTCGCCATTGCCGGAGAAGCCCCAACCCACCACCTCGGCAAGGATGGGAGCGCCACGCTTCACGGCGTGTTCATACTCCTCCAACACCAGTGTGGCTGCACCACCACCTGGCACGAGTCCGTCACGATCGCGGTCGAATGGACGACTTGCCTTGGTAGGCTCTTCCTCGCGCACGGAGAATGACTGGATGCCATCGAAGGCCGCTACGCCATACATATTGTTTTCCTGGGCACCACCACAGACAACACAATCCTGCAGACCATTACGGATGAGCAGGGTGGCGAGTCCGATGGACTGCGAGCCCGATGCACAGGCTGCAGAAGCCGTGAGGTTGATGCCACGGAGTTTGAACAGGCAAGCCAGATTCATCGTCACCGTCGAGTTCATCGACTGGAAGATGGAACCGCTGCCGCAGGCTACAGTGCTACCGAACTCACGAAACTTGTCGAGGGCACGCATGGTTGCCTCTGCCACGGAGTCGTTGCCATACACCAACCCTACCTCGTGCTGCTCGATGTACTCCTGGTCGAGTTTGGCATTCTCCAACGCCTGACGTGTCGCCATATAGGCGTATTCAGCCTCCTCGGGCATAAAGTGACGCTGGTTGCGTGGCACGAATGGCTTGAGGTTGGGGCGAGGCACGTCGGCGCAGAGTGCCGACCGGAAGCCCGCATCCTTGCGCTCCTGACTGAAAATGATGCCGCTCTTGCCTGCATAAAGTGAGTCGCGCACCTCATCCAATGTGATTCCCAGGCAAGACCAGATGCCCATACCTGTTATTACTACTCTTTTCATATTTTCCTTTCTTTATCTGTTTTTTCTTGATTATTCTCTATTATTGTAGTGACATTTTATGCCATCTCCTTCTTGTAGCATCTTCTGCGCTTCACGAGCTTCGGATTCAGTGGTTTCCATTGCGAGAGCTCGCGCACATTATCCTCCAACTGCGGTCCCGTCTCTGCCCATGTGAAGCCCAACTCATTGTAAAGGGGTATCAGGTCATTAAAGAAAAGGGCGTTGACTCCCAGTCCCTGATATTCGGGTTGCACACCGATGAGCAATAGCTCCGCCTTGTCCTCCCGCTTCCATTTAAGGGCCTTCAACAAGTGATACCAACCGAAAGGAAAGAGCTTTCCATGCGATTTCTGCAAAGCATGAGAGAGACTTCCCATAGTCACGGCAGCCCCGACGATGTTTCCCTCACCATCCTCAATGACGGGCAGCATACGTAAATCTATCAAAGGAACATACCGTTTCACGAATTCGTCTATCTGACTGTCGGTAAACTCTGTATAACCAAAGAGATGCGAATACGCCACATTCAGCAGGTCAAAGATTTTCTTGCCATAGCCTTGCTTGCAGATTTGCTTATAGGTGAGCTTTCTCACCTTCAGGCCGAACATCTCACCCGAGAGTTTCGACACACGTGCATATTTCTCCGGGATTTCCTTGGGGATGTCCACGCGGATCTGCACCCAATCCACCTCCTTCTTGAAGCCAAGAGCCTCCATGTGGTGTGGGTAATAAGGAGGATTGTATATCGTCACCATAGACCCTACCTGATCAAAGTCTTCCACCAGCATTCCCTCCTTATCGAAGTCGAAGATGCCGAGCGGACCTTGTATGCTGGTCATCCCCAGTTCCTTGCCCCACCGTTCCACAGCTTCGAGCAAGGACCGCGACACCTCAATGTCATCAATGAACTCTATGAGTCCAAAGCGCACGTTGCTAACCTTCCATTTCTCGTTGGCACGCCTATTGACGATGCCCGCCACGCGTCCCACGCACTGTCCTGTCCCATCGTATGCTACGAACGCCCGGATGTCGGAATATTCCAGTCCGGCATTCTTCTTGGGATTGAAAGTGTCCCTTATGTCCGAATCCAGATCGGGCACATATTGCGGACAGTCTGCATAAAGTCGGTGCGGCAGACTCACAAAATCATCCAGCGAACTTTTGTCTCTTACCTCTTTTACAATGATTTTATTTGTCGCAAATTCACTCATTTTCTGAAATTTTTTACAAAGGTATAACATTTTGGTAAGAAACAAGTGTTCCAAAGCGCAAAAATAATTTTCATTTAAAGAATTTAGGCTTAAAAAGAACACTTTTCTTCCGTTACGGGACAGATATTTCTTCCAAATCGTCCGGAACGAACACCTTTCCTGCAAAATTTTCCCGTGCTTCCGCAGCATAGTTCACCTTGCGTGTGCTGAGCGTTTTTTCCTCCGTATGATAGAGAATGAGATTGCTAACGCCCAGCTCATCTGCCAATTTTCCGGCATCGAGAGCCGTACTGTGGCATTTCTCATAGGGTTTGAACACGTCTCTGTCTGCATAGAGGCAGAACGCCTCGCACATCAGCCAGTCAGCATGCTCTACAAGCGAGCGGTTGAGGGGATTATATGGCTCATCGCCCAGACAAGCAAGGACTGTGCCGCCCGGCAGTTCGGCACGAAAGCCATACTGTTTCTCCTTGGTGGAATGGATGTCGAAGCACCGGAGCCTCATATCCCCCACCTCGAAGGCTTCACCGTCTTGAAGCTCATGGAAGACGACTCGCTCTGCCACCTTCGCCAGTTGCTTCTTGGCAAGTATCATGTCGATGATAGTCTTCACCACCTTCATCACCTTGTCGTTGCCATACACATTCAGGATACCCTCATAGCCCTTGCACTGCGCCACCATCCTGATCACCCATATCACACCCAAAACATGATCTGTGTGAGCATGAGTCACGAAGAGGTGGTGGATGTCAGCGATACTGATGCCTGCCTTCGCCAACCGCCCCAACACACCGTTGCCACCGCCTGCGTCAACAAGCAGTCGAGTGGAAGGTGTTTGCAACACGAAACAGGTGTTGTAACATTGGGTTACCGTAGCATTGCCCGTACCGAGCATCGTAATTTTATTCATCTCAAAGTTTTTAATTATCCGTGCAAAGATACGGAGTTTTTTTAGATTAACCAAATATTTTTCGAGAAAAAACGAGTTTTTGCAACTGCTTGAAGCCCAACTATACAGACAGTTGACTCAAGTATTCTGCACACATCTCTGCACAACGCTCGCCATCCACGCCCGCCGAAACGATGCCACCGGCGTAGCCTGCTCCCTCGCCGCAGGGGAAGAGTCCCTGGATACGAACGTGCTGCAAGGTGTCACGGTCACGGACGATGCGGACGGGAGAGGATGTGCGGGTCTCGGCGGCTATCAATATCGCCTCGTTGGTGAGGAAGCCGCGGGCGTTCTTGCCAAAGGTCTTGAAGCCCTCCTGCAGACGATGGCTCACGAAAGACGGCATCCAGAAGTGAAGCGGACTGCTCACCAACCCCGGCGCATAGCTGCTCTTGGGCAGGTCGTAGCTCAAACGATTGTCGACAAAGTCTGCCATGCGCTGCGAGGGGGCGGTCTGCCTCATGTTGCCCTGCTGCCAGCACTGCCGCTCAAGGATTTCCTGGAAGTACATCATCTGGAGTGAAGAGTGAGGAGCTATATCTTCGAGCATACCGCTGTTTTCCTTCACGAATGTCTCCACGTCCTCGGGATGCGTCTCCACCACCATGCCCGAGTTGCTCCAGGCGGTGCCGCGGTTGCTGGGGCTCATGCCGTTGACCACCAACTGCCCCGGTCCCGTGGCGGCAGGGATGACGAATCCACCCGGACACATGCAGAAGCTATACACGCCCCTGCCCTCCACCTGGGTGACGAAACTATACTCAGCGGCAGGCAGATAGTCGCCCCTACCCTTCTTGTTGTGATACTGTATCTGGTCGATGAGATGCGACGGATGCTCCAGTCGCACACCCACGGCGATGCCCTTCGCCTCGATGTCTATCCGGGCGGATGCGAGATAACGGTATACATCGCGGGCACTGTGGCCTGTGGCAAGGATGACGGGACCGCGGTAGGTCTCCTCGGCACCTGTCACGAGGTTCTTTGCCTCCACGCCTATCAGGCGGTCGCCCTCCAGGATGAAGCGAGTCATCTTGGTCTGGAAATGCACCTCGCCGCCACTCTTGATAATGGTGTTGCGCATATTCTCGATAACCCTCGGCAACTTGTCTGTGCCAATGTGCGGATGGGCATCGGCGAGGATGTTGGTGTTGGCTCCATGCTGGCAGAACACATTGAGTATCTTATCCACGTTGCCGCGCTTCTTGCTGCGGGTGTAAAGCTTGCCGTCGCTGTAGGCACCGGCTCCGCCCTCGCCGAAGCAGTAGTTGCTCTCACTGTCCACCTTCTGCGTCTTGGTGATGCTGGAGAGGTCTTTCTTGCGCTCTCTCACGTCCTTGCCCCGTTCCATTACGATGGGACGATAGCCCAGCTCGATGAGACGAAGGGAGGCGAAGAGACCGCCGGGTCCCTCTCCCACCACGATGACACGGGGACGGGAACTGACATCGGGGTATTCCGTATGGATATACTGGTCGTCCTGCGGGAACTCATTGATATAGGCACGCACCTTTAGGTTGACATATATGGTACGCTGGCGCGCGTCGATGCTGCGCTTGAGGACGCGCACCTGGTTGAGGGTTCTCACATCCAAGCCTTTCTCCTTGGAGAGATAGCGCTTGATGCCGTCTTCATTAGCTGCCTGTTCGGGCAGAATCCTTATCTGGTATTCTTGTATCATAATTCCATTTCTTTCAGCACCTCCAGGGTGTCGAGGTTATACATGGTGAACTTGCCGTCCTCTAACGTCGCTATGGTGGGTGGGTTGCCGCCCTTGGGGAAGGTGATGCTGCCGGTGTTGCAGATGGCACGTCCCTGCTCGTTGCGGGAGAGTTCCCAGAGGTGGGAATGTCCATGGATGATGGCATCGTAGGGGCCCTTGGGCATGTTCTCCTTATTATAGACATGCCCGTGGGTGAGGAGGTAGCGTTTGCCGCCGTCCACCAACAAGGCATAGGTCTCCATGATGGGGAAGTCGAGGAGCATCTGGTCCACCTCGGCGTCGCAGTTGCCACGCACGGCGATGATCTTGTCGGCGAGAGCGTTGAGCCGCTCCACGATACCCTTGGGGTCGATGCCCTCAGGGATGCGATTGCGGGGTCCATAGTTGATGATGTCCCCCATGATGCACATCATGTCACACTTTTCCTGCTCGAAGAAGTCGAGCGCACGTTCCAGGGCTGGCAGGCAGCCGTGAATGTCAGAGAATAAAAGATATTTCATAATAGTTTATAGAATATTGCAAATTAAGAAGATTAATACTCTCCCCCAACCCAACGCCTGCCGGACTTGGTGTATTTCATCCATGTAACCAAACTTACACTAACAACCGCAGCCACTGCAAACAATATTGTCAACATTTCCATATTTATTTCTTCTTTAGTTCAACTTTTACTAAGAATGTTCACTTCCGTAACCATAGGCACTTTTACGTCTTTTGCTGCAAAAGTAAACAAATAATCCGAAACCTCCAAAAATTTCATAAGATAATTAGCGAAAAACATTATATATAATAAGGTATAGCTACTTTTCAAGCTAATAATTTCCCAGGCCGAAGGCTTTTGAAGCGACAAATTGTTACTTTTACGGGATTTTTCTTGGCAGTTTGACAGAATCTTCGTATTTTTGCGCCCAAGTTCGGCTTCGGCCCCGGTAGTTTCGGGGGGAGCGGGGCATTACAAACGTTAAACTCAATAAAATGAAAGTATTAAAATTCGGCGGAACATCTGTTGGTTCCGTAAAGAGCATCCTCAGCTTGAAACGCATCGTAGAGAATGAGGCCAAGAAACAGAGTGTAGTGGTTGTCGTTAGCGCACTTGGCGGTATCACAGACAAACTCTTGCAAACCTCCCAGCTTGCCCTCAAGGGCGATGAACAATGGAGAGTCGAATTCGACGCCATGGTTGACCGCCACCACAAGATGATAGACACCATCATCACCGACACCACAGACAGGGAAAATCTTTTCAAATCGGTCGATGCCCTCTTCGAGCAGTTGAGGAGCATCTATTTCGGTGTGTATCTCATCCACGACATCAGCGAAAAGACACAGGATGCCATCGTGAGCTACGGCGAGAGGCTCAGCTCCAAGATTGTCGCCACATTGATTCGTGGTGCCAAGTGGTTTGACTCGCGCGACTTCATCAAGACGGAGCGCCTGCACGGAAAGGGCAAGCACACCCTCGACAGTGAGCTGACCAACAAACTGGTGAAGGACACCTTTGCCGACCTGCCACGCATCTCCCTTGTACCGGGTTTCATCAGCCGCGACAAGAACACCGAGCGCACCACCAACTTAGGACGTGGCGGTAGCGACTATACGGCAGCCATCATAGCCGCCGCACTCGACGCAGAGGTACTGGAAATCTGGACAGACGTGGACGGCTTCATGACCGCCGACCCGCGCGTCATCAAGTCTGCCTATCCCATCAACGAACTTAGTTTTGTGGAGGCGATGGAGCTTTGCAACTTCGGTGCAAAGGTCATCTACCCCCCAACTATATACCCCGTGTGCGTGAAGAACATCCCCATCAAGGTGAAGAACACCTTCAATCCCGACGCACCCGGAACCATCATCAAGAACAAGATAGACTCCGACCAGAAGCCCATCAAAGGCATCTCCTCCATCAACGGCACAGCCCTCGTCACCGTGACGGGTCTCTCCATGGTGGGCGTGATTGGCGTGAACCGCCGCATCTTCACCGCCCTCACCAACGAGGGGATCAGCGTGTTCATGGTATCACAGGCATCCTCAGAGAACTCCACTTCCATCGGTGTGCAGGAACAGGACGCCGACGAGGCTGCGAGAGTGCTCAACGAGGAATTCAAGAACGAGATTGCTGACGGAGCCATGTTCCCCATGCACGTGGAGAAAGGTCTTGCCACCATCGCCATCGTGGGCGAGAACATGAAGCACGCTGCCGGTATCGCCGGCAAGCTCTTCGGCACCCTCGGCAGAAGCGGCATCTCCGTGATTGCCTGCGCACAGGGAGCGTCGGAGACCAACATCTCCTTCGTGGTGAAGAGCGACTACTTGAGAAAATCACTCAACGTGTTGCACGACAGCTTCTTCCTCTCCGAATACAAGGTACTCAACCTCTTCATCTGCGGTGTGGGAACCGTGGGCGGAAAACTCATCGAACAAATCAAGAACCAGTATGGCGAGCTCATGGAACGCAACAAACTGAAGCTCAACGTAGTGGGCATCGCCTCCTCCAAGAACGCCATCTACAGCCGCGACGGTATCGACCTGGAGAACTATCGCGAGGAACTGAAGAAGTCAGACCCCAGCACTCCCGAGCTGCTGAGAGACAGCATCCTTTCGATGAACATCTTCAACAGCGTGTTCGTGGACTGCACGGCCAGCAAGGACGTGGCAGCCCTCTATCAAACGCTTTTGGAGCACAACGTGAGTGTCATCGCAGCCAACAAGATAGCAGCCTCGGGCAAGTACGAGGACTATGAGAAGCTGAAGAAGACAGCCATCCAGCGTGGCGTGGTGTTCCGCTTCGAGACCAACGTGGGAGCCGGACTCCCCATCATCGGCACCATCAACGACCTACGCAACTCCGGTGACAAGATCCTGAAAATCGAGGCAGTGCTCTCTGGCACGCTCAACTACATCTTCAACGCCATCTCCGGCGTGGTACCCTTCTCCGAGACAGTGAAGCTCGCCAAAGAGAAAGGCTACAGCGAGCCCGACCCACGCATTGACCTGAGCGGCATGGACGTGGTGAGAAAGCTCGTCATCCTGAGCCGCGAATCGGGCTACCGCGTGGAGCAGGAAGACGTGGAGAAGAACCTCTTCGTCCCCGACTCCTACTTCAAGGGCAGCATCGACGACTTCTGGAAGAAACTGCCCAAGCTCGACGCCGACTTTGAGGCAAAGCGCAAGACGCTCGATCTGGAACACAAGCGCTGGAGATTCGTAGCTAAACTGGAGGACGGCAAGACCTCGGTAGGCTTGCAGGCTGTGGGACCCGAGCATCCGTTCTACAACCTGGAGGGAAGCAACAACATCGTACTGCTCACCACCGAGCGTTACAAAGAATACCCCATGATGATACAGGGCTACGGAGCCGGTGCCAGCGTGACAGCAGCCGGTGTATTCGCCAACATCATGAGCATTGCGAACATTTAATTTCATAATGTTAAATGTTGAATGTTAAATGTTAAGTTGGCCTACGGACAAGAACAGACTTGCTTTTCATTTAACACTTAACATTTAACACTTAACATTAAGATAAAAATGAAGCACATCATAATCCTTGGCGACGGAATGGCAGACCACCCAGTGGAGAGACTGGGTGGAAAGACACTCCTGCAATACGCCAACAAACCCTATATGGACATGCTTGCCAAGAAGGGCAAGACAGGAAGACTCATCACCGTGCCCGAGGGATTCCTCCCCGGCTCGGAAGTGGCAAACAGCGCCATCATGGGCTACGACCAGAACGAGGTGTACGAGGGACGCGGTCCATTGGAGGCTGCCAGCATCGGCTATGAGTTGAAGCCCACAGACCTCGCCCTGCGCTGCAACATCATCAACGTGCAGGACGGCAAGATTATTACCCATAACGGCGGCAACCTGGAAACAGAGGACGCCGACGTACTCATCAAGTACCTGAACGAAACCCTGGGCAAGAAATATCCCGAGGTAGAGTTCGTGACAGGCATACAGTACCGCCACCTCCTCGTGGTGCATGGCGGCAACAAGCACATCGACTGTGCCCCGCCCCACGATCATCCTAACGAGGAATGGCACAAGCTCTTGGTGAAGCCGATTCTGCCCCAGATAGGCGATGACGGCGGACGCATCGCACGCCGCGACACTGCCGACCTGCTCAACCAACTCATCATCGAGAGCCAGGAACTATTGGAGAGCCATCCGTTCAATGTGGCTCGCAAGGAACGTGGCGAACGTATGGCAAACCTCATTTGGCCTTGGGGCGGTGGTTATCGTCCCCACATGCTCACCCTCTCGCAGATGTATCCACAGATCAGAAAAGGCTCGGTCATCTCTGCCGTAGACTTGATTCGTGGCATCGGTCATTACGCAGGACTCAGAAACATCATCGTGGAGGGAGCTACCGGACTTGCCGACACCAACTACGAGGGCAAAGCACAGGCTGCCATTGACGCACTGAAAGAAGGTGACGATTTCGTATATGTACACGTGGAAGCAAGTGACGAGGCAGGACACGACGGCGACCTGGAACTGAAGCTAAAGACCATCGAGAACCTCGACAGCCGCCTCATCAAGCCCATTTACGACGAGGTAAGCCAGTGGGAAGAGCCAGTCTGCATAGCCGTACTCCCCGACCACCCCACTCCCGTGGAAATCCGCACCCACGTGAAGGAACCCGTACCTTTCCTCATCTACTACCCCGGCATTGAGCCAGACGAGGTGGAGAAGTACGACGAGGTGAGCTGCGTAAGAGGCGGCTATGGTCTCTTGCAGCTGCAGGAGTTCATGCAAACGTTCATGGCCATCAAGTAATAGTTAACAGTTTATAGTTTATAGCGGCTGCGCCGTATAGCAGAAGGCATAAAGCAAGAATGCCCTATAAACTATAAACTATAAATT
>CAVCCB010000021.1:0-21647 GCA_963600595.1 Subdoligranulum sp. APC924/74
GCACAAAAAACAAGAAAAAATGCGCAACAGAGAAAAGTTTTTTGTTTTTGTTTCGTGTTTTACAGAAAAAATGACTATCTTTGCAGACGTTATCCTGAATACAATCTTTTTACCTTAAAAGAAAACTAATACCTATTGAATGTAGAGCAGTTGTCTGAGAAGATAGCTGCTCTTGCTTTTTTAGAGAGGTTCAAAGGTATTGTACCTTCACGCCTAGCGAAAGTCCAAATACATCCCAGAACCCAGCATCCCCATTGCGATAGAAACGCATGAAATAAATGTCATTCGTACCTAGCTCATAGAAGAATGTGAGACTCTTTACCCGTTTCCGCCTATTGTGCGGGATCTCGTATCTGATACGCTCGCCCAAGGCAATATTTGGACGAATGCGCGTGGAGAACGGATAATACCCACTCTCATACTTTGTTGGTTGCTTAGTCCAGAAATCATGACCGAACACCGTGTTGAAGTAGAGACTGCACCCTAGAGGCTCAAAGTCCCACCCCTTGCCAATGCTGGTGCGCCAAGGTATGAAATTCTCCTTCAAAGTAAGTGTTACCTTTCCATTCGTGGAGTCAAACTTTGGCACGTAGCCAAAGAGAACCTGCGTCTCCCACGAACGTCGCTTGCCGTATTGCCAACCGATGCCGAAGGAGATGATTCCCATGTTGCCACACGTCTGCACAATACCATCAGTGGGAATCAAGAGATCCCAGTGGCGATGCATCTTAATCACGTTTTTGTCATAGCGGTTCAGCTCATCCATTTTCCTTACCAATGAGTCATGGGGGATGGGGACAGGCACCATAATGGTATCGCCCACGGCAGAGGCAGCTTTTATGGTCAGAGCACATCCTCCCAACAAGAGGAACATCAGAATGCGGTTTCTAAAATTTGACAAGTTCATAGTGATAATCCTTTGGAGTGATGGTAAAAATGTAAAATTCACGATTGGCAGCACTGGACACTTGATAATAGATGGTGCCGTCATCGAAAAAGTCGTCTTGTTGGCTATGATGCCCGTGCCCATAGAGACAGAACATCAGCCCGGGCAACTGATGAGTGTAGTAATTGAACACTTTTGCCACATTGTTATTGAATTGCTCCGAGAAAGGAGCGGCGTGCATACACACCACGGTGCGGTCAAAACTGAGACTATCCGCAGATCTCTGTTCTTCGATGAAGTCGAAGTTGGGGACAGGGCGCGAATAATCATACTCAATGGCATTGGTGTTGAGGCAGACAAATTTGACCCTGCCTGCAATGAAGGAGAAGTCGGGATTACCAAAGATGACCTCATAAGCCTGGTTGCCCGTGCCCAGGCAATCATGATTGCCAAGCAAGGCGACAAACGGAACTTGGAGTTTCTGCAAGTGATCGCGAGTCCACTGAAATTCACGAGTGGCACCGAAATCACTCAAGTCGCCACAGTGGATGACGAAATCAAGACTGTCACTGCGGCGATTGATGTCGTTGACCTCGTCCTTGAGGTCATCGAGCCACTGGTGGCTGTCGCTTATCACAGCAAAGCGAATGGTGTCCTTGTCCTTCACAGCCTCCTCTATCTTCTGGATATTGGCGGCATTCACCAGTTTCTCACCGTCCACATTCACATCATAGGGATGCACATCGAAAACTTTGTCACAAGCCCCCAGTGAAAAGAGGCAACAGACCGAAATGATGCAGGTTTTGAATGGTCTCATAGATGACTGTTTTTTGATGAATATAGGAATATAGGAATATTGTCATTTCTTTTTCTTCCTCAGCCTTGCGTAGAAATTCTGAAGCTGGCCAGGCTTGATGCCCAACGCCTGCAACCGTCGCAAGTCTTCGTAAGCCTCGTTGGTCTTACCGAGGGTGATGAGCAGGTCTACGTGATTGACTACATAGTCAGTGTTGAGCGAGTCGAGCAGCATCGCCTTTGCGTAGTCGTACTCGGCAGTCTCCACCTGTCCCCTCTCCTTCTCCATTCCTCCGCGAGCAGCATAGGCGATGGCACTGTCTGGGTATTGCTCGATGAGGGAATTGATGTCATCGTAGGCTTCGGTGAAATGCTTGTCTTTTTGGTTGAGCAGGGCGAGTCCCAACTGTGCCTGGAAGTTGCCGGGCACCAAGACCAGAAGGTTCTGGTAGTCGAGGCGGGCGAAGTTGTAGCGACGCAACCGTTCGTTGACATAGGCACGGTAAAAGAGCCCGGCGATGTTGGTGTTGTTGAGGAACAGCACCTTGTCGAGGTCGTCCTTGGCATACTGCCACTGCTCCAGTTGGATGTTCCATGCCGCCTTTTTCAACCGCAGATCGATGCTGTCAGGGGCATACGCCAGCACATCGGTAGCCTTGGCAAGGGAGTCGCGCAAAGCCTGGTTGGAAGATTGGGCGCACACCGAAAGTGTAGAACTTCCCAATATATATACTGATATCAATAACTTTTTCATGATTGCAAAGTTATGAAGACTTTGCCAAAACTCCAAACGGAATGCTCAAAATATATCTGTAAGATTCCTAAAATAATAATAAATTAGAGATTTTTACCATTCAAAATATCTAAGTATCGGAGAAAGACTATCTAACTATCGGAGAAAAATAATTATCCTTCGGAGATAGGCATCGTTATTGCGGAAGAAAAGTGTAAAAAAACAAAGCTTTCGCTTTCTTCCCAATCATAGGCATTGAGAAAAAAGCGAAAGTAATGTGAGATGGGCAAAATTATGCGTTCTTGATCCAGTTGACAATCCACTCGCCAACCTCGGTAGTACCATAATGGGCACCGCCCTCCACCTGAATCTCAGGAGTACGGACATTGGCATCAAGAGAAGCATCCACAGCCTTACGAACCAAAGCTCCCTCCTCGTTCAAGCCAAAGTGCTCCAAAAGCATGGCGGCAGAGAGAATCTGAGCCACGGGATTGGCAAGGTTCTTGCCGGCAGCCTGTGGCCATGAACCATGAACAGGCTCGAACAATGGAGTGTGCTCGCCAAGTGAGCTGGAGGGCTGCAAGCCCATAGAACCTGTGATGCAAGAGGTCTCGTCCGTGAGAATGTCGCCGAAGGTGTTCTCTGTCACGATGACATCGAAGAAGGTAGGCTCTGTCAGCACACGCATGGAAGCATTGTCGATGAACATATAATCTACGTTCACCTCGGGATACTGAGGCTCCATCTCCTTGGCAATCTGACGCCAAAGACGTGAGGAAGCAAGCACGTTTGCCTTGTCAACTACAGTCAAGTGCTTGTTGCGCTTCATGGCATACTCGAAAGCTACCTTCAGAATGCGCTCAATCTCGGGACGGGTGTAGATGTCGGTATCGTATGCCTTGTCGTTGTCCTGGTACTTCTCGCCGAAGTACATACCGCCAGTCAACTCGCGGATTACCACGAAGTCGGCACCCTTCAGAAGCTCGTCCTTCAAGGGAGACTTGTGGAGCAGGCAGTCGAATGTGGCAACAGGGCGAACGTTGGCAAAGAGGCCCAACTTCTTGCGCATGGCGAGCAAGCCTTGCTCGGGACGTACCTTGGCTGTGGGGTTGTTGTCGAAACGTGGGTCGCCAACTGCTGCGAAGAGCACTGCGTCAGCGTCCATACAAGTCTTGAAGGTATCCTCAGGGAATGGGTCACCCACCTCATCGATGGCGTGGGCACCACAGATAGCCTCATTGTATGTAAACTCGTGGTTGAACTTCTGGGCTACAGCCTCCATGACTGCAACGCCCTGCTTCATAATCTCTGGTCCGATGCCATCACCGGCGAGAACTGCAATGTTTAATTTCATATCTTTCTTTTATTAAATTTACCTTTTTACTTTTTCCCTTTACTCCATGTCAAGGTTTCGTGGCGAAGTGGGATTTTCGCTACTCTCGCCAGCCTCATACATATTGAGCATTTTGAAGGTGGCCTTGATGGCCGCCTCAGTCTGGTCGGCAGCCAAACCCCTGGTGCGCCAGATGCGGTCTCCCTGTCGCCAGGTGATGACGGTCTGCACGAGGGCATCTGTGCGTCCGCCTGGGGGGATTGACACCTGGTAGTTGTCAAGCTTGGGGAATGTCTTGCCCAATTTCACCTTATATATATTGCGCAGGGCTTTCACGAAAGCATCATACTGACCATCGCCAGTACTTTGGTTCTCGTGTTCCCTTCCGTTGATTCTCACCTTCAGGCTTGCGATAGGCTTCAGGCCATATGACGTTGACACCATATAACTCACCAGTTCCACCTTGTCTTCGGGGGCATTGTGCTTCAGCACATCGCTCACGATGTAAGGCAGGTCATCCTGGGTGACGAGTTCCTTGCGGTCGCCCAACTCCGTGATGCGCTTGGTTACGGCCTTGGCCTGCTCCTGCGTCAGTTCCAGCCCCAGCTCATGGAGGTTCTGTATGATATTGGCCTTTCCCGAGTTCTTGCCGAGGGCATACTCTCGATGCCTACCGAAACGCTCCGGCATCAAGTCGTTGCAATAGAGTTTGTCCTTGTTGTCACCGTCAGCATGCACGCCTGCCACCTGAGTGAAGACGTTCTCTCCCACCACTGGGGTGTTGGGAGCTACGGCGATGCCACTGTAGCCCTCCACTAGACGGGAGATTTCGTTGAGCCGGTCCTCATTGATGTTGGTCTTCGCACCGAACATATCCTTCAGAATCACCTGCACGCTTGCCAGCGGTGCATTGCCGCAACGCTCGCCCAAACCGTTCACCGTGACATGGAGTCCTTTAGCACCGCTCAACACGGCAGCCAGAGAGTTGCTCACCGCCAGATCGTAGTCGTTGTGTGCATGGAAGTCGAAGTGCTTGTCTGGATAACGGCGCACCATCAGACGGATGAACTCCACGCACTCCAGTGGATTGAGAATGCCGAGGGTATCGGGCAGAAGGAATCTCTTGATGGGCAGCTTCGCCAACTCGTCCACCATGAAGAAGAGGTAGTCACGGCTGTCGCGCATACCGCTCGACCAGTCCTCCAGGTAGAGGTTCACGGTGAATCCCTTGCCCAAGGCATAGTCGATGGTCTGCTTGATACGCGTGAGGTGCTCCTCAGGGGTGAGCTTGAGTTGCTGGGTGCAATGCTTGTAGCTACCCTTCGCCAAGAGGTTGATGACATGGCCGCCACATTCGGCAATCCAGTCCACGCTCTTGTTGTAGTCCACGAACCCCAGCACCTCCACACTGTCGAGCTTGCCTATGGAATTGGCATAACGGCAAATACGGGCCACGGCATCCTTCTCGCCTTCTGACACACGCGCTGAAGCCACCTCGATACGGTCCACGTTGATGTCGTGGAGCAACATGCGGGCAATCATGAGTTTCTCGTGGGGCAGGAAGCTCACGCCATTGGTCTGCTCGCCGTCACGCAGCGTGCTGTCCATGATTTCAATCTCCCTGATGCGAGAATTCTCTCTCTTTGCGTTGACATCCATAGCCTATTATTTATTAGCTGCTTCCCAAGCCTCCACCTTGTCGCGGTTCTGCACGAGGAAGTCTACATCATCAAGACCATTCTCCAAGCAATGCTTCTTATATCCGTTGATCTCGAAGTGTTCGCTCTTGCCTGTGGCGAGATTGGTGACAGTCTGGTTGGGCAGGTCTACCTTCACCTCTGTCTTGTGGTCCTTGTCGATGCTCTCGAAGAGTTCCTTGAGGAAAGGCTCACTTACGACTACCGGCAATACGAGGTTGTTCAGTTCGTTGTTCTTGTGGATGTCGGCGAAGAAGGAGCTGATGACCACGCGGAAACCAGCGCCAGCGATAGCCCATGCAGCATGCTCACGGGAGGAGCCGGAACCAAAGTTCTTTCCTGCCACGAGGATGACACCGCTGTAGGAGGGGTCATTCATAACGAAGTCGGGCTTGGGAGTGCCGTCGGCGTTGTAGCGCCAGTCGCGGAAGAGGTTATCGCCCATACCTTCCTTGTCGATAGCCTTGAGGAAGCGGGCGGGTATGATTTGGTCTGTATCCACATTCTCCAAAGGAAGGGGAATGCAGCTGGATGTGATTACATTGAATTTCTGTTTCATCGTTATCGTATTGTTTAATTTTTAATGTTTAGTGTTTACTTGTTTTGGATAGTGTTTAATGTTAAGGGAAACCCAAAAAAACATTAAACACTACACAATAAACACTACATGAACTCTCTTGGGTCGGTGATCTTGCCAGTGATGGCTGCTGCGGCTGCCATATATGGGCTGGCAAGGATGGTGCGTGAGCCAGGACCCTGGCGCCCCTCAAAGTTGCGGTTGGAAGTACTTACGGAGTACTTGCCTGCGGGAATCTTGTCGTCGTTCATGGCAAGACAGGCTGAGCAGCCGGGCTGACGAATCTCGAAGCCGGCAGCCTCTACGACCTTATCGATTCCCTCTTCACGTATTTGTTTATCCACCAACCACGAACCGGGTACGAGCCAAGCGGTTACGCCGTCTGCCTTCTTCTTTCCTTTAACGATGGAAGCAAAGGCACGGAAATCCTCAATACGACCATTGGTACAAGCTCCGAGGAACACATAGTCGATGGGTTGACCTGCCAGTTTCTCTCCAGGCTCGAAGCCCATGTACTTGAGACTCTTCTTGAAGCCTGCCTGCTCCTCCTCTGGAATCTGGTCGAGCGTAGGGATGCTCTCACTGATGCCGATGCCCATGCCAGGATTGGTTCCGTAGGTGATGCGTGGCTCGATGTCCTTTGCATCGAAGGTAAGTTCCTTGTCGAACACGGCATCATCGCCGCTCTTCAAGGTCTTCCAGTAAGCCACAGCCTTGTCCCATTCCTCACCCTTGGGAGCATACTCGCGTCCCTTAATGTACTCGAACGTAGTCTCGTCGGGAGCCACGAATCCACCGCGGGCACCCATCTCGATGGAGAGGTTGCAGAGGGTGAGACGGCCTTCCATGCTCATGTCCTTCACCACATCGCCGCTATACTCCACGAAGTAGCCTGTGGCACCACTGGTGGTGAGCTGGCTCATCAGGTAGAGGGCAACGTCCTTGGCGGTAACACCCTTGCCAAGCTTGCCGTTGACGCTGATGCGCATGGACTTGGGCTTGCTCTGGAGGATGCACTGCGAAGCCATCACCATCTCCACCTCGGAAGTACCGATACCAAATGCCACGGCACCCATGGCTCCGTGGGTAGAGGTATGGGAGTCGCCGCAGACGATAGTCATGCCGGGGAGAGAGAGACCCTTCTCGGGACCTACCACGTGGATGATACCATTGTCCTTGGTGTTCATGGCGAAGTGGGCAACGCCGAAGTCGGCAGTGTTCTTTGCCAGCACATCCACCTGCTTTTTGGAAACAGGATCCTCGATGGGCTTGTCTTGGTCATGGGTAGGGGTATTATGGTCGGGCATACAGAAGATCTGACCCGGACGGAACATCTTGAGCCCGCGGGCGCGCATTCCTGCGAAAGCCTGTGGCGAAGTTACTTCATGACAATAGAGACGGTCGATGTAAAGCTGTGTGGGACCGTCCTCTACAATCTGGACAACGTGCTTGTCCCAAATCTTGTCGAATAATGTATTCATTATGTTGTTGTTTAATATTTATTGTTTAATGTTTATTTGTCAGGACAAACATTCCATTTATCTAATCTTGAACTTGTTGATACAGTCGATGTAAGCCTCCACGGAAGCGGTCACGATGTCGGTGTCTGCGCCGAAGCCATAGTAGATATGTCCGTCGTACTCCACCTGCATGTGAACCTTGCCCACATCGTCGGAGCCCTTGTCGATGGCCTGGATGGTAAATTCCTTCAAGGTCATCTCCTTGGTGACGATCTTCTTGAGGGCACGGATGGCTGCATCCACAGGACCATTGCCGGAGGAAGCATCCTCGAATTTCTGGCCAGCAATGTCGAGGCCGATGCTCGCCACACTCTTCACGCCCTTACCCGTAGTAACCTGCAGGTAGTCGAGCTGCACACCATGATGGTCGGCAGAGTCGGCGCCGGCGAGCATGAGAACATCCTCATCGGTCACCTCCTTCTTCTTGTCAGCGAGCTGCAGGAACTTCTTATAGAGTTTGTCGAGCTTAGCCTCGTCTTCCACCTCCACACCATTGACATGGAGACGGTATTTCAAGGCAGCACGGCCCGAACGGGCGGTCAGTACGATTGCGTTGTCATCCAGTCCCACTTCCTTCGGGTCGATGATCTCATAGGTCTGTACGTTCTTCAGCACACCGTCCTGGTGGATGCCTGAAGAGTGAGCGAAGGCATTGCGTCCGACGATGGCCTTGTTGGGCTGTACGGGCATGTTCATCAGACTGCTCACCATACGAGATGTAGGCACAATCTTGGTGGTGTTGATATTGGTGTCGATATTAATGTGCTTGTGACACTTCAAAATCATGGCAATCTCCTCAAGTGAGGTGTTGCCTGCACGCTCACCGATGCCGTTGATGGTCACCTCCACCTGACGTGCACCGTTAAGCACACCCTGCAGGGTGTTGCCAGTAGCCATACCCAGGTCGTTGTGGCAGTGGGTGGAGAGGCGGGCCTTGTCCACACCGTCAACGTGTTCCATCAGATACTTGATCTTGGCACCATACTCCTCGGGGAGGCAATAGCCTGTGGTATCGGGGATGTTGACCACCGTGGCACCAGCCTTGATGACGGCTTCCACCACGCGAGCCAAATACTCATTGTCGGTTCGACCGGCATCCTCTGCATAGAACTCCACGTCTTCCACATACTTCTTGGCATATTTCACGGCAGCGACGGCACGCTCGATAATCTCCTCGCGATTGGAGTTAAACTTATATTTGATATGGCTGTCGCTCGTGCCGATACCTGTATGGATGCGCTTGTGCTTGGCATACTGCAATGCCTCTGCGGCGCAATCGATGTCTTTCTCCACCGCACGGGTCAGCGCACAGATGGTGGGCCATGTCACTGCCTTGGAAATCTCTACCACCGAATTGAAGTCGCCCGGGCTGGAGATGGGGAAACCTGCCTCGATGACATCCACGCCCAACTGCTCCAACTGCTTAGCCACCTGAATCTTCTCTATCGTGTTCAACTGACATCCAGGAACCTGCTCGCCATCGCGGAGGGTCGTGTCGAAAATAAATAATCTGTCACTCATATCTATACTATTCTTTTTAAATTACAAAGTAAAAAGCCTTTCCCCACCCCATAGACGGAAGTGTAGAAAGGCTTTATAAATCTCGACCGACGAACTATACGCACACCTTATCACTTCCGCCCACATACTGCAGTCGAAGTCGAATAATAATGCTTGTAATGCTCTGAGTTTCAATCATCTTATTTCTTCTTTTTAATACATTCTTCTTATTTTCGTGCAAAGGTAACACTTTTCTTTTATATACGCAAACAATTTAAAACTTTTTTAGTCTCAAACCTTACAATCTACTACATATCTTGCTTTTATTACACAAATCCGTAAGGACTGTGCAACCTTTAGAACGGCAATGGACCGTTTTGCCCATCCATTGGCGGAGGAGGCAGTGGCATTCCGCCCATTCCGCCGTTCATCTTGGAACCCATTATCTCACCACCCTCGTCCAAGGGAGCCACAGCAGCATCCTGCGGATCCTGGAATCGGGTGAACTCGCCGCGGAAATTGAGCAAAACGTCTCCCGTGGCGCCCTTACGGTGCTTGGCAATGATAATCTGTGCCATGCCATGAAGATCATTACCCTTCTCGTCTTGATAGATGTGATAGTACTCGGGACGATGCACAAAAAGCACCATGTCGGCATCCTGCTCGATGGCACCCGACTCACGGAGGTCGCTCAACTGCGGTCGCTTGCCGTCGAGACCCTCGCGGTTTTCCACGTTACGGGACAACTGCGACAGTGCCAGCACGGGAATGTTCAGCTCCTTGGCAAGCCCCTTGAGCGAGCGCGAGATGGTGGACACCTCCTCCTGACGGCTGCCGAACTTCATGCCGTTGGCGTTCATCAGTTGTAAATAGTCAATCATGATGAGCTTCACACCCTTCTCGCGCACCAATCGTCTTGCCTTGGTCCTCAGTTCGAAAACCGAAAGACCTGGAGTATCGTCCACATAGATGGGTGCTCCTGTGAGGTTGCGCAATTTCTTGTCAAGTCTCTCCCACTCCGCCGGGTCCAGCTGACCATTCAGAATCTTGTGGCCCGAAATCTCACAGACATTACTGATAAGTCGGTTCACCAGCTGGACGTTGTTCATCTCAAGAGAGAAGAAGCCGATGGGGATATGGTAATCTACTGCCACGTTCTTGGCGATGCTCAGGGCAAACGACGTCTTACCCATGGCAGGACGGCCGGCGATGATCACCAAATCGGATGCCTGCCAGCCACTGGTCATATCGTCCAGGCCTACATATCCGGTAGGAATGCCCGTAAGTCCGCCTGCATTCTCTGCAGCTCGCTTCAGGATGTCCACAGCCTCCTTGATGACGGGATCCACCTGGGTGTAGTCCTGCTTGATGTTGTTTTGGGACAATTGGAACAGCTCCCCCTCGGCGTGCTGCATCAAGTCATCGATGTCCACGCTCTCGTCGAAAGCCTGTGTCTCGATGTCACCGGCATAATGTATCAGCTGGCGTGCCATGTACTTTTGGGCAAGGATGTGGGCATGGTACTCGACGTGGGCAGCAGATGCCACCTGCGAGGATATCTCCATCAGGTAAGCGGCTCCGCCTATCTTGTCAATGGCACCCATCTTGGTAAGCTCGTTGATGAGCGTCATGATGTCCACGGGCCGTTCCTCGATGTTCATCGTCTGTATCGCCTCATAGATTTTCTGGTGACGGGGGTCATAGAATGTCTCCGGTTTCAGCATCTCCGACACCACGGAGAATGCATCCGAGTCAATCATCAATGCACCCAGCACCACCTTCTCAAGTTCCACTGCCTGCGGTTGCAGGTGGGCGTAGTTCGTATCTATGTTATTGTTGCTTTTGTTAGCCATTGTCGTCGTTCTTGTTTAATTGTCCTTTTGGGAATCGTTGGCATTGCTCTGTTCCTGCAACTTCAGGCTGGCAAGATACGCGGCGTCAATCATCAGTATCAAGTCATCCTTCCCAAGATGGTAATGTTGCTGCAACGCATCACGAAACATGTAAAATTTGTCGTACAGTATATCAGTATCATTGAACATCAAGGACTGCGCAAAACCTTGGATGGCTCCGGCGATATCGCCGACCGCCCATTTGCATATAGCTTCATTACAGATATCCATTGCTGTGTCCTTTGACGGCTTCGATGCCTTGGAGAGGATCTTCTCATAGTAACGGAGTGCCTTGGTTGCCGATCCTTTCAGAAAAAGTGTCCGCGCCAGCTCACGCATGGTTTCTTTGTCGCCGGGATGCAGATAGTCCAACCTGAACAACACCTCCAGTGCACTGTCATAATCCCCGATTTCCGTCAGACAGACCGCAATGCGTCTCTCCAGTCCCACATGACCGGGATATGCTTCCAAGAGCTTCCTATAAGGAGCTATTGCCTCTTCGTAACATCCGTTCTGGTAGTAACATTTCGCCAACAGTTTTTGTGCCGGCAGACAGTCGGGCTCCTTTGCCAATAGAGGTTTCAAAAGTTGGAGCACCCGATCTTTGTCATGGCAGGAGTCGAGATACACAGCAGCCTTCATCAAACGATACTCCTTGGTGACTGGCATGGTCTGTTGCAAGAAGTAGTTCAAGCGCTTATAATCTTTTCGCCGTGCCAGGAAGCGACATATCAAAAGATGTGCCTCCTCGTACTGTTTGACATCGAAGAATTGCTTAGACAAGAAAGCGAGTCTCCCGGAAAAGCTGTTGTCGAAGAGCGGGAAGAAAGAACCCTTCATCGGTGCCAACATAAAGAACCGATATACGTCCTGCAAGTATTTCCGGCGGCAGAGAGAGGCAGACGTCATCTCGTTATTGTCGGGTTCTTCCTTCGGCTTGAACGTATTGGGGTTCATCAGTTGCCTGATAAGGGGCACTTGCTGCGACAATTGTGTCAGCACCAGCGTGAAGCTGTAAGTGTCGCTGCTGCAGAAGGGCATCCCCTTTTCCAGGTTCTTCACAAACCTGCTGTCGCCGTTCATGAATTCTATCAAGGGGGCGAGTACAGGATTCTTTGCATAGAAGGGTGTAAACCAGTTGGTAATGGAACTGAAGAATTCGAAATCCTTCATCAGGCAGAAACCCTTGTAGTAAAGGTCACTTCCCTCCTTCTCCATTTCAGCATATCTCTTCATGCCCTCATCAAACCTTTCGAAAAGTTCCTCCTCTTCCTCGGGGCTGATATACTCTTCAAGTGAATCCATATCGATGCTTTCGTTCCGGGCCAGTTCCTTGAGCCCTGGATTACGCTCCATGATATCGGTTATATTGAAGGCTTTCCTCGCCTCCTTTGTGTCTTTCTCCGTGTCTACCAGGTAGATAACTTGCTTTTGGAAGTCCAGCACTCTCTGCACGTCCTCTTTGCTGCTACAGAACTTTTGCACAAGTTCTTTCTGCTCTTCGTCCCAGAAAACCTCATCATCATTCAACGAAAATATAGCACCGACGAAAGCCCGTTCCCTTACGCTCACTGAATTTGCCTCACGGTAAATCCGAAAGAGCGCCCTAACCTTGCGGATGTCGAACACCAACTGGGTGCTGAGCATGATGGCACTGACCATCACCTGCGATGTAATCTCATCGTACTCTAATATTATGGAAATATAATCATCCTCTGTTTCGTCATCCCATTGGGGGGAAAACAGAATACTGGAAAAAAGGTATTTGTTAGCTTCTACCTTCTGCTGTTCATATTCTTGCAGTTCCCGGGATGTGAATTCTTCTGGTTTCCCATTGGAATCTGCCATTTGCCTATTTAATTCATCCGGCAGATCACTGTTCCTTTCGAAGGCAAGTCCGGCGTTTTTGGATGAGCTGCCGGCGAGAGAAGCCAGCACCTCGTCGTTCCTCAAGCATTCTGCCATAAGGATGTCCTGGACCAAACGTGCCGTCTCCTGCCTATAACACTTGAAGTACTCCATCCGACGGGGATCTTCCGAACCTTTTGAATAGTAATCCATCATACGATGGTAATTGTCACACAAGGAGTCTAATCGGTCAGTGAGACCTTTCAGATATGGACGTTCCTCTATATACTCATACAGTCTTTCAAATACAAGAGACAACTGTCCATTCAACAGCTGGTACTTATACCCTGACAGAGTATCACTATAATTGTCATTGGTTGCCATAGTTTCTTCTCACGTTTTTAGTTATTTGACCACTGCTGCTGCCACCTTCAAGTCTTGCTGGCGAGGTGACTTGGCCTTTGCAAAAGACAACCGTGGCAATCCCTTGACGGTCTTTGCGTCAGCATAGCAATATTTCTGAATGATTGCAGCGTAGTGCTGCACACCATTTTTGTTGATGCTGTCCACTGCCATGTTGTATGCCTTGATGAATTTCTTCATCTCCGCTTCCCTGTGAGGCTGTTTAAGTCCCTTTTGCCTGAAGGCGAACACACCCAGGTTCAGATTCTTCTTGCGACTGTCCATCAGGACCACATGCCCCTCTGTGCGTGCCTTGGTAGCCTGCGGCTCCGTAAGCAGCATGGCGTCCATCTCGTTGTTCAGCAACATCCTCAGGCGAATGGTCACGTCGTTGATTTGCACCCTGTACACGTCGTTCTTGGGCTTGCCGCTGTCCACGGCCAGATCAGCGAGATAGTCGGTAGCCGACTTGCGCGTCATCGCAATCATCTTGTCCGACAGCTGCTTCAGCTCCGAGATACGCGCCTTCCTGTTAGACACCAGCTGCCAATAAGTGTTGGTGCTGATGGGGAAAGTGAGTGCAGTGCCATGCTTTTGGAGGTGAGCAGCCCTTATCAGGTCTGTGACGGACCCCATCACCCGACCGTTTGCCAGCGCTGTGTCACAGTCCATCTGCGCCATATATTTGCGCAGACGCACGTCTACCCCGAGCGTGTCGAAAAGGCGCTCTTCCTTGGCTATGAAGAGCGGCAGACAGTCGAGCGTGGGCATCACGCCCACTTTGAACGAGGCGCTGTCCAGACTGTCCTGGCGCATCTTCTCCAGCTTGGTGCGATGCACCCTTGCGCTCTCCGACTGGCAACCAGCCATGAGATGGGCAAGGCACGCCAACACTGCGGCGACAAGAATGGTTTTTCTCATGTTCATCATACTCTGCCCTCCAGTCAATGGTTATTCCACATACAATACCAGCCCCTTCAGGTACTCTCCCTCGGGATGATAGATGTTGATGGGATGGTCGGCAGGCTGATGGAGCTGATGCAGTATGCGCACTTTCCTTCCAGCCTGGGCAGCAGCCGTAAAGACGGCATTGCGGAAATTGTCCTTAGTCACCACCTGCGAACAACTGAATGTAAAGAGGATACCGCCCTTCTTGATCCGCTGGAAGCCCTTTACGTTCAGTCTCGTATATCCTTTCAGTGCATTGTGCAATGCGGCACGGTGCTTGGCGAAGGCAGGAGGGTCCAGGATGATAAGGTCATACTGTTGGTCGTGCTCGTCGAGATACTGGAACGCATCCTCGCAGAATGCCTCGTGGCGTGCGTCGCCGGGGAAGTTGAGCGCCACGTTTTCGTTGGTCAGTTCAATGGCCTTGGCACTGCTGTCAACGGAATGTACCAGCTTGGCATTGCCGCGCATGGCATAGACGGAGAAGCCGCCCGTGTAGCAGAACATATTCAGCACACTCTTGCCCTTGGCGTAATACTCCAGCAGGGAGCGGTTCTCACGCTGGTCCACGAAGAAGCCCGTCTTCTGCCCCCTCAGCCAGTCGATGTGGAATTTCAGACCGTTCTCTATTGCCACGTTGTCAGCGTCGCCTCCGA
This sequence comes from Subdoligranulum sp. APC924/74, assembly GCA_963600595.1. GTDB lineage: Bacteria > Bacteroidota > Bacteroidia > Bacteroidales > Bacteroidaceae > Prevotella. Next base: position 14,788 of record CAVCCB010000021.1, read on the forward strand.
AGATGAAACCGTTCTCCTGCCGCAAGTCTGCCTTGTAGGGCAAAGTGGTCTCGCTCTTGTAATACAGGTTGGAGAGTCTCTCGCCCATCACCTCTTTCAGTGCCTCGGCAATGAGCAGTCTGTTCACGTGCATGCCCACACTGTGCGCCTGCATAACGGCAGTCTCGCCATAGCAGTCGATGACCAGTCCGGGCAGGTTGTCTCCCTCGCCGTGCACCAGTCGGTAGGTGTTGTTGGCGGGATTGTCTGCTATCCCCACGGCGATGCGCATATCCAGTGCCGACTGGAGTCGGGCACACCAGAAGTCGTGGTCGATTTCCACATCGCGAAAGGACAATACACGTACGGCAATGGAGCCTATCTGGTAATGGCCCACGGCGATGAAGTCTCCGCCGGCGGTGAACACCTTCACGGTCTCGCCCTCTTCCACTCCTTCGTCCATGTGGTGAATGGCTCCGGAGAACACCCAGGGATGGAATCTCTTGAGCGATTCTTCCTTGCCTTTTTTCAAGTATACTTTTTTATACATATATGCTCTTTATTTATATTCTTAATGCTTTTCTTTCTTCCATGTTTTTCAGATGCCTATGGTCTTGCAGAGCTTCACGTCAGACAGTTCGTTCAGCTCATAGTCCTTGGTCTTCCCGAGTCTCTCGAACTCCTCATAGAGACGGATGCAACACCAGGCGTCAGTGGCTGCATAGATCAGCTGTGCATCCTTCAGTTCGGGTGCCTCCCAGTTGCTCAACCGCTGCGCCTTGCTGATCTTCTGGTGGAACAAGTTGGCATATAGTTTCTGCAAGCTTTTGTCCTGGATGCCAAACTTCGCCGCCACGTTCTGCAGTTCCACGAAGAGCCCCGCCTTGAAATCAGCCTTGCGGTGCAGCTGCAACAGGTCATCGTGCCATGAAAGCCCCACCTTCAGCACCTTCCGGTCCTCCAGGAGCCTGATGATGGCGGGCGTCATGCCCGTCTTGTTCAGGCGGAACAGATAGCACACATCGCGCGTGCTTACCTGCAGCAGGGCAACCTGATGATGGTGGCCCTTGACGAAAGAGGGCCGCGTCTCCGTATCCACGCCTAATATATCTTGGGACAGAAGGAAGTCCACTGCCGCTTCAGTATCCTCTGGTTGGCTCACAACCACTATTTCGCCCGGGAAGGCAACCCTGGGCAAGTCCGTGATGGTATGCTTGTCAAAGCTCGTAAAAATTATTTTCATCTCTTGTTCTTTTCTTTCTTAGGGTGCAAAAGTACACATAATATGCGAATTATCCAAAATCTCGGACTAAATTCTGTACGATGAACCACAGAAATCATCCTCAACTAACCAAATAGCAGGCGCAACGCCTCCTCTACTTTCCTTACGGGGTGAAGCTCTATCGGGTATTTGGAGCGGTCGAAGCCCTTCATGTTCAGCTTAGGGACGATGATGTGCTGGAAGCCTAATTTCTCCGCCTCCGCCACCCTCTGCTCTATCCTGCTCACGGGGCGCACCTCGCCACTGAGCCCCACCTCGCCTGCCATGCACCAGCCCGGTTCTATCGCCGTGTCCACGTTGCTGCTCAGTACGGCAGCGATGACGCTCAGGTCCATCGCCATGTCGGTGACACGCAGACCGCCGGCAATGTTGAGGAACACGTCCTTCTGCATCAGCTTGAAGCCCACGCGCTTCTCCAGGACGGCGAGCAGCATGTTGAGCCTGCGCTGGTCGAAGCCAGTGGCAGACCGCTGCGGAGTGCCGTAGGCGGCGGTCGATACCAGTGCCTGCGTCTCCACAAGAAAGGGTCTCACGCCCTCGATGACGCAGCTGATCGCCACGCCAGAGAGTCCTTCGTGCTCCTCGGTCAAGAGCAGTTCTGAGGGGTTGTCCACCTGGCGCAGTCCTCCCTGCTGCATCTCGTAGATGCCCAACTCGGATGTGCTTCCGAAGCGGTTCTTGATGCTCCTGAGGATTCGGTACATATAGTGTTGGTCACCCTCAAACTGGATGACGGTGTCGACGATGTGCTCCAGGATTTTTGGTCCGGCGAGCGTGCCCTCCTTGTTGATGTGCCCGATAAGGATGACAGGGATGCCGCTGGTCTTGGCGAAGCGAAGCAGGGCTGCGGCACACTCCCTCACCTGTGAAACGCTGCCCGGCGAGGTGTCCACTTCCTCCGTGGCGATGGTCTGTATGGAGTCGATGACTATGATGTCGGGAGCCACTTCCTGGATGTGGGAGAAGATTTTCTCCAGGGATGTCTCGCAGAGGATGGACACGTTGTCGGCGTACTGCCCTCCCGCCAGTCTGTCGGCTCGCAACTTGATCTGGTGGGCACTCTCCTCCCCGCTGACGTAGAGCACCTTCCTCTCGGGCACCCTCAGGATGGTCTGCAGGGTGAGCGTACTCTTTCCTATTCCCGGCTCGCCGCCCAGCAGAATGATGCTTCCCGGCACGATTCCCCCGCCCAGCACACGGTTCAGCTCCGAGTCGTGGGTGTCTATGCGAGGCTCGTCTTGTGTCGGGATGTCGCGCAGCCTCACGGGGGCGGCTCCTCCCTCGGAGCGCACGTTGCCAAACATCGTGGCTGCCCCTCCGTGCCTCATACCCATGCCGGCGTTCTTGGCTGCCTGGGTGCCGGTGTCGGCGGCGATGCGGATTTCCTTGAAGGTGTTCCACTGTCCGCAGCTGGGGCACTTGCCTATCCACTTGGCAGACTCCTGTCCGCAGTGGCTACAAACATACGCTATCTTGTCCTTTGCCATAATCCTCAAAAAAATATCTTAACTACCAGTAGAATTCCATGATTTCATCATCGTTCAGTTTCAGAACAACTCCAACTTGTTCTTTCTTGCCTCGGTGAGCGATGCTATCCTTGCCTGCTGCTCGTGGTATTGCTGGCGAAGCCGTTCGTAACGTTCGTTCAACTCGGCAACAAACTTGGGGCACTCTGTCTCGTTGAGGAAACGGGCGCAGATGCCGGCATTGAGCGAGGCATCCTTGACCCAGATGACGGGACCGTCATACTCTGGCGCAATCTTCAGTGCTACATGAAGTTCGCTCGTGGTGGCTCCACCTACCATGATGGGCATTTGCAGACCAGCCTTCTTCATCTCCCTTGCTACGTTCACCATCTCCTCCAGCGAGGGAGTGATGAGACCGCTCAGTCCAATGGCATCCACCTTCTCCTCGATGGCTTTTTTCACGATTTGCTCGGCAGGGACCATTACGCCCAAGTCGATGATTTCGTAGTTGTTGCACGACATGACAACGCACACGATATTCTTACCGATGTCGTGTACGTCGCCCTTCACCGTTGCCATGAGTATCTTGCCTGCCGTGGTGGCTCCGCCCTTCTTCTCCGCCTCGATATGGGGCTGGAGGATGGAAACCGCCGACTTCATCGTTCTTGCGGTTTTCACCACCTGTGGCAGGAACATCTTTCCCTCGCCGAAAAGCTCGCCCACCAGGTTCATGCCGTCCATGAGCGGACCTTCTATCACGTTGACTGCGTGGGGATATTTCTGCAAGGCCTCGTCGATGTCCTGTTGCAAGAAGTCAGTGATACCTTTCTGCAAGGCATATTTCAGTCTTTCCTCCACACTCTCCTTGCGCCATTCGGGTGCGGCTGGTTTCTTGGGAGCCACGCCCCCGGCCTTTGCCGCAGCCTTGGCAGCATCAGCCTGAGCCTTGATTTCAGCCGCAAGCTCGATGAGTTCGTCAGCTGCGCCCTTTCTCCTGTTGAGCACCACGTCCTCGATGAGTTCGAGCTGTTCCTTAGGAATCTTGTTGTAATCCATTCTCGCCTTGGCGTTTACGATACCAAAGTCCATTCCCACATTTTGTGCGTGGTGGAGGAAAACGCAATGGATGGCCTCACGGATATAAGTGTTGCCACGGAAGGAGAACGAGAGGTTGCTCACTCCACCGCTCACATGGGCTCCGGGTAAGTTCTGATGAATCCACTCGGTGGCACGGATGAATTCCACGGCATAGTTGTCGTGCTCTTCCATACCTGTGGCGATGGCGAGTACATTGGGGTCGAAGATGATGTCGAAAGGATTCATACCGAGTTTATCTACCAGAAGACGGTAGGCGCGCCCGGCAATCTCTATGCGCCGCTCATAGGTTGTGGCTTGCCCCTTTTCATCGAAACACATCACCACCACTGCAGCTCCGTAGCGCATCACGTCTCTTGCATGGGCGAGAAACACCTCCTCACCTTCCTTCAACGAGATGCTGTTCACGATGCACTTGCCCTGACAGCATTTCAGTCCTGCCACAATCACCTCCCATTTCGAGGAGTCGATCATCACGGGCGCCTTGGCAATCTCGGGTTCGGCGGCTATCATGTTGAGGAAGTTCACCATCTCAGCCTTGGCGTCGAGCAATCCGTCGTCCATGTTAACATCTACCACGGCAGCTCCATCCGCCACCTGCTTACGGGCAATTCCGATGGCTTCCTCATAATTCTTTTCGTTAATCAATCGCAGGAACTTCCTGCTACCAGCCACGTTACAGCGTTCTCCGACGTTTACAAACCTACTTGCGTCCACAGGCAGATGTACTTGGTCATCCACTTGCAGCAACTCTAATCCCGAGAGCCACATGTACCGAGGCTTCTCCACCACGCTGTGTGGCTTCTTGCCCTTCGACATTTCATAATACCGGGCGATGAATTCCGGACTCGTGCCACAGCACCCACCAATGATGTTCACAATTCCCTCATCGATGAATTCAGCAATCTTGGGAGCCATCGACTCCGCCGTCTCATCGTATTCGCCCATCTCGTTGGGCAATCCAGCATTGGGGTGTGCGCTAATATAATAAGGTGCAACCTTCGCCAGATGCTCGATGAAGGGCTTCATCTGTGGGGCTCCGAAGGCACAGTTCATACCCACGGAGAAGATGGGATAAGGAGAGAGCGAGGCGAGGAAGGCATCTACCGTTTGTCCGCTAAGCGTTCTTCCTGCCAAGTCGCTCACGGTGAGACTGATCATGATGGGCAAATCCACGCCGTGCCTTGCCATGGTGGTGAGTGCGGCATCGATCATCGCCTTACAGTTAAGTGTATCAAAGATGGTTTCGATGAGAATCACATCCACCCCACCCTCAATGAGACCGTCTATTTGCTCGCAAACATCTGTGAAGAGTTCATCGTAGGTAATTTCCCTTGCCGCGGGGTCGCTCACATCAGGACTCATGGAACAAGTTTTGTTAGTAGGCCCCACGTCGCCTGCTACGAAGCGTGGCTTCTCGTCGGTACTATATTTGTCACATTCGATGCGTGCCAGCCTCGCCCCTTCGTACGCCATCTCCCTTGCGCAGTCTTCCAGGTGGTAGTCGGCTTGTGAGATGCGTTGGCAAGAGAAGGTGTTGGCAGAGATGATATCGGCACCAGCCTCCAGGTAGCGACGGTAGATATCGGTAATGACATCGGGGCGCGTGATGTTGAGTATGTCGTTGTTGCCCTTCATCATTCCCGGCAGGTCGGCGAACCGTTCCCCCCGGAAGTCTTCCTCCGTGAGATTATATTTCTGTATCTCCGTGCCCATGGCACCGTCGAGTATCAGGATTTTCTCCTTGACTATCTCCCTGATGTCTCTCTTCATAGAAACGTCCTTTTTACCTTTTTTCTTTTTTACCTTTTTACTTTTAGAAGTGCTTGATGGCACGGTCCATCTCCCTCCTGTCTTCTTTCTCCTTGAGGGTCTGTCGTTTGTCAAACTCTTTCTTTCCCTTGCAGAGTGCGATGTCCACCTTCGCCCTGCCGTGGTTGTCGATAAACACGAGCGTGGGCACAATGGTGAAGCCCACCTGCTTGGCATCCTCCTCCAGCCTGCGCAGCTCGCGCTTGTTGAGCAACAGTTTTCTGTCGCGGCGCGCCTCGTGGTTGCCGAAGGAACCGTAGAAATAGGGTGAGATGTTCATGCCCTTCACCCACAGCTCACCATTGTAGAAGTCGCAGTAGCTGTCCACGAGCGAAGCCTTGCCGCCACGGATGGACTTAATCTCGGTGCCAGTGAGCACGATGCCCGCTGTGTAGGTGTCTACGAAGAAATACTCGAAGGAAGCCTTCTTGTTGCGTATTTGTATCGGACTCTTCTTGCGGAGTTCCTGTTCTTGCTTGTTCATAATATTGATAATATATACATATTTAAATATACCGAATGGCGGTGGCTGGAAAACCCTATTTCTCCACCTGGCAGAAGCTGTCGAGGTGTTCGTCGATATAATAGGCCACCTGCGCCGTCCATTCCTCCTCGTTCTCCACGAACATGTCGTCGAAGTCGTCGAACACAGGGTACTTCTCGTAGAGTGCCATGAACTCCTCGTCATCCATGTCCCTCTCTATGTCCTGGCACGCCGCCTTATAGTGTCTGTGTGCCTTGTTGATGAGACTGTGGAGACCCTGTATGCCCCAGTTGCGGAAGGCTTTGTCGGTGGGGTTCAGGAAGATGAAGCCGCCGTATCCGTTGTGTATCAACTGCACCATGCCCCCGTCCATCATTTCCTCATGGAGGATGTCCCAGGCGAGCAACGTCACCTGGTCGCTGTTCAGCTGCGCCATGTTCCCGGCGGTCAGCTCTCCGCCGATTGCCTCCTTGATGGCATCCACGAATGTCTTGACAAACTCGTCCATCCCCGCTTCCGCAGCTTGTTGGAGGCGCGAATCCTTTATCTTCACTTGCGTCATAATCTTTTCAAAATTGCAATTTTCAGTTTGCAAAGATACATCAAAAACCCCACAAACCCAAGAAAAAGTATGAAAATGAGGTTAAAGAGTTAAAAAGAATACCCATTTTTAGGTATTTTACAAAGAAATTTTGTACTTTTGTGGTCGAAAACATTATATATTATTTCATTAATATAAAAT
>CAVCCB010000022.1:0-21337 GCA_963600595.1 Subdoligranulum sp. APC924/74
TCAAGTTCGACCCCAACGGAGTGGACGAGACCCGTCGCAAGTTCTTCGGTACATTGTATAATACCTACAGCTTCTTCGCCCTCTATGCCAACGTGGACGGTTTCGACCCCAAGGCTGAGCAGGTGGCTATGGAGAAGCGCCCGGAGATAGACCGCTGGATTCTCTCTTCGCTCAACACACTTGTGAAGGGTGTGGAGAAGGAACTGGACGGATACGACCCGACACGTGCCGGCCGACTGATTGACGCCTTTGTCAACGATGACCTCAGCAACTGGTATGTCCGCTTGAACCGCAAACGTTTCTGGGGCAAGGAGATGAGCGAGGGCAAACTCAGTGCCTACCAGACGCTCTACACCTGCCTGATGACCGTTGCCAAGCTCCTGGCACCGTTCGCTCCGTTCTATGCCGACGAGTTGTACCACGACTTGGGCGGTGAGTTGGAGAGCGTACATCTGGCACAGTTCCCCGTAGCCGATGAAACAGCCATCGACCACGACCTGGAGGAACGCCAGGCTATCGCCCAGAAGATTACCTCCATGGTATTGGCATTGCGCCGCAAGGTGAACATCAAGGTGCGCCAGCCGCTCCAGCAGATTATGATTCCAGCCGTGGATGATACGCAGAAGGCACACATCGGGGCTGTGGCTGACCTGTTGAAGAACGAGGTAAACGTGAAGGAGGTTAACTTCATTGAGGGTCAGGGTATTCTTGTGAAGAAGGTGAAGTGTAACTTTAGGGTGATGGGCAAGAAGTTTGGCAAGCTGATGAAGGGTGTTGCCGCTCAGATGTCTGCCCTCGACCAAGACCAGATTGCTGCCTTCGAGAAAGCGGGTAGCCTCACCTTGAACGTAGATGGCCAGGAGGCGGTCGTAGAGGTGGCAGACGTGGAGATTATCTCAGAGGACATCCCAGGATGGCTCGTATCCAATGACGGTAATCTGACAGTTGCCCTTGAGGTGGAGTTGACTCCTGAGTTGAAGAAGGAGGGTATGGCTCGCGAGTTGATCAACCGCATCCAGAACCTTCGCAAGGAAACTGGTCTGGAGATTACCGACCGCATCAAGGTGACTGTGGCTCCCAATGAGGAGACCAATGCTGCCATCGAAGCGTTCGGCGACTACATCAAGGGACAGGTGCTGGCGGATGCCATCCTGGTTTCCGACAACGACGGTGCCGAGACCGAGTTCGACGAGTTCAAGTTGAACATTAAAGTTGAGAAGATCTAAGAGTATTACAAGGTATAGCCTCCCCATGCGCCCCTCGCCATGAGGGGGTATACCTTTCACATTTTGGTAAACTTAATAATAAGGTATTTCTATGGCTAACGAAAAGACACGGTATAGCGATGAGGAATTGGAAGAGTTCCGCGCTATCATTGAAGAGAAACTGAAGGTGGCGCGCGAAAGCTACAAGGAGATGATGGCTCAGCTGAACCACTCCAACAGCAACGACGTCATCGACACCTCGCCCACTTACAAGGCACTAGAGGAGGGCAGCGAGGCGCAGAGTAAGGAAGAAATCATCCAGATGGCAGGCAGACAGAGCAAGTTCATCAAGGGACTTGAGGCAGCGCTCATCCGCATCAAGAACAAGACCTACGGCATCGACCGCGAAACGGGCGAGCTGATTCCCAAGGAGAGGTTGCGCATTGTTCCCCACGCAACGTTGAGCGTAGCGTCTAAGGAAGCAAGAAAACATAGATAAATGAAACAAAACAAAAAACATATAGGTTGGCTCGTCACGGCAATGGTGCTGGTGCTCTTGGTGATCGATCAGGTCATTAAGATTTACATCAAGACGCACTTTTGCCTTGGCGAGTCTGTCCGTGTAACAGACTGGTTCTACATCGAGTTCATCGAGAACAATGGCATGGCATGGGGAATGTCCTTCATCGGCAAGCTTTGGCTGAGTCTTTTCCGCAGCGCCGCCATCGTGGTGCTGATATGGTATCTGCACCGCCTCATTTCGCACGGTGTCTGTCGGCAGCGTTACATCTTCCTGGTGGCGCTGGTATTGGCAGGAGCCATCGGCAACATGATCGACTCGATGTTCTATGGCTTGGTGTTCAATGCTTCGTCGCAGTTCTACGTCTCCTATCAGGTACCCTTCGGTACTGGCTATTCCGGTTTCCTGATGGGTAAGGTGGTAGACATGTTCCGTTTCCCCTTCTTCACATTCACATGGCCCGGGTGGATCCCGTTCTTCGGCGGCAGCGAGACGACGTTCTTCGACCCTGTATTTAATTTCGCCGACGCCTGCGTTACCGTGGGCATCTTCTCCCTGCTCCTGTTCTGCAGACCTGAGCTGGAGCGCATCGGCGATGACTTCAAGAAGGAAAGGCAACAAGAGGCAGAGACCACCACAACCAGCAAGGAGGAAGCATGAGAAAGAAGGTAAAGATAAGTTGCGTCACCCTCGCTCTGGCGCTGGCGTCGGTCGTGGCTTCGTGTAAGCCTTCGGCACCGAGTGACATTATTTCAGCAGGCAAGATGGGCGACATCCTCTATGACTACCACATCGCACTGGCGATGGGGCGGCAGCCGGACCAGGGGCAGGAGAATCTCTCCATCGCCTACCGGGAGGCTGTGCTGAAGAAGTATGAAGTGACCTCGGCAGAGTTCGACTCCTCCATGGTCTATTACATGCGACACACCGAGCAGTTGCACGCCATCTACGAAGACCTCTCTGAACGTCTCGGCAAGGAGGCTGTGACATTGGGCGGCAGCGCCGATGAGCAGAGCCGCTATGGCGGACTCACCTCCACTGGCGATACCGCCAGCGTGTGGAATGCTGCCCCGTCAATGGTATTCTCGCCCGAGAAGCCGTTCAACAACCATTGCTTCGAGCTGAAGGTGGACTCGTCCTATCATAAGGGTGACCGCATCCTGCTCGATTTTGATGCACAGTTCATCTACCAGGACGGTATGCGTGACGGCATGGCGGTGCTTGCCGTGACATTCAGTAACGACAGCGTGGTGTCGCAGGTGTGCCGCATACAGAACTCGCAGCATTATTCCATTGACCTCGGTGACGACGACAACCTTGGCATCAAGAGCGTGAAGGGATATTTTCTGCTGAGCGCCGGTGACTTCGCCTCCAACGAAATCTCGCAGACCACACTGAAACTCATGTTCCTACAACACATACGTATGGTAAGGATGCACCGCAACCTGGCCCCCAAGCCCCAGGGAACCCTGCCCAAGGACAGCATGCCCAAGAACGTGCCTCCCGGTGATAGCGCACGCCGCGACAGCGGGATGACCCTGAAGCCGAATCCCGGAGGGATAAAGGTTATCAGACAGTAGAACATCATGGACGGTACATTCAGGAGATGCGGTGCCCACAAGGTGAGGCTGCCTGACGGCAGCGTGCTTGACCAGGCGATTGTGGAGCTGGAGGATGGACGCGTGGTCAACTACTACGAGTTCAGCTGCGAGCTTCCCATGACCGAGTGGTTGGGTGGCGAGATTGCAGTGGAACGCGATGTCTGCGGCATCCTCCGTGCTCATTGGCAGGGGAGTAGGTTGTGAGAAAGGAAGAAGAAAACAGAAAACTGTAAATTTTAAAATTATACATTATGTTAAGTGTAGACCAATTGGAAGACAAGTTGATAGATTTGGCATTTGCCGAGGATATCGGTGACGGGGACCATACCACCCTTTGTTGCATCCCTGAGGATGCCATGGGCAAGAGTCATCTGCTCATCAAGGAAGACGGAGTGTTGGCTGGCGTGGAGATGGCGAAGAAGGTATTTGCGCGCTTCGACCCCACCATGAAGGTGGAGGTGCTCATCCAGGACGGCACTCCCGTGAAGAAGGGCGACATCGCCATGGTGGTGGAGGGCAAGACCCGATCCTTGCTCCAGACGGAGCGACTGATGCTCAACATTATGCAGCGCATGAGCGGCATCGCCACAATGACGGCCAAGTACGTGAAGCGCCTCGAGGGCACTAAGACCCACATCCTCGACACTCGCAAGACCACTCCCGGACTGCGTATGCTGGAGAAACAGGCGGTGAAGATTGGCGGAGGCATGAACCACCGCATCGGTCTTTTCGACATGATCCTGCTCAAGGACAACCACGTGGACTTCGCCGGAGGCATCACCAATGCCATCGACCGTTGCCACGCCTATCTCAAGGAGAAGGGACTCGACCTGAAGATCGAGATAGAGGTACGCAGCTTCGATGAACTGGACCAGGTGCTGAAACACGGCGGCGTGAACCGCATCATGCTCGACAACTTCTCCGTTGCTGATACCAAGAGGGCGGTGGACATCATCGCCGGCAAGTATGAGACGGAGTCTTCGGGCGGCATCACCTACGATACCATCCGCGATTATGCCGAGCAGGGCGTCGACTTCATTTCTGTGGGTGCCCTCACCCACAGTGTCAAGGGGCTGGACATGAGCTTCAAGGCATGCTAAGTGTGAAAGGTAACAAGGTAAATTAAGGAAAAAGAGAAAACTATGAAGAAGAAAATATTTGCTTCTGCCCTCGTGGCAGCCGGTCTGATGGCTGGTGCCGTGGAGGCAGAGGCTTGTACCAATTTCATCGTGGGCAAGAAGGCTTCCGCCGACGGCTCCGTCATCTGCTCTTACAGCGCCGATGACTACGGTATGTTTATCAACCTCTGCCACTATCCCGCCGGCAAGCACCAGAAGGGAGAGATGCGCAAAATCTACGACTGGGATTCCAAGGTGTACCACGGCGAGATCCCCGAGGCAGCCGAGACCTACAATGTCATCGGCAACATCAACGAGTACCAGGTGACCATCGGCGAGACCACCTACGGCGGTCGTGAGGAGATGGCAGACTCCACGGGTATCCTCGACTACGGTAGCCTGATCTACATCGCCCTGCAGCGCTCCAAGACAGCGCGCGAGGCAATCAAGGTGATGACCTCCCTCGCCGAGACTTACGGCTACAACTCCGAGGGCGAAACCTTCACCATCTGCGACCCCAACGAGGCGTGGATCATGGAGATGATGGGCAAGGGTCCGGGCTCCAAGGGAGTGGTATGGGTGGCTCAGCGCATCCCCGACGATGCCATCTGCGCCCATGCCAACCAGAGCCGTATCGGCAAGTTCAACATGAAGGACAAGAAGAACGTGCTCTACTCCAAGGACGTTGTGAATTTTGCCCGCAGCAAGGGATGGTACACCGGCAAGGACGCTGACTTCTCTTGGAAAATGGCATACGCCAAGCCCGATTTCTCTGGCCGTCGCTTCTGTGACGCTCGTGCCTGGGCTTTCTTCAACCATTTCAAGGACATGAGCCGCTACCTGCCCTGGGCGCTCGGCAAGGACCCCCAGGCTGAGGACATGCCTTTGTGGGTGGTGCCCGACCGCAAGGTGAGTGTGCAGGATGTACAGGCTTGTATGCGCGACCACTATGAGGGTACTCCACTTTCTGTTGCCGACGATGGCGATGACCTGGGAGGCGGCATCTGGAGAATGCCTTATCGCCCCACGCCTCTTACCTACAAGGTGGACGGCAAGGCTTACTTCAACGAGCGTCCCACCAGCACCCAGCAGAGTGCTTTCTCTTATGTGAGTCAGATGCGCTCTTGGTTGCCCCGTGAGGTGGGTGGCGTGCTGTGGTTTGGCAATGACGACGGCAACATGGTTGCCTATACCCCCGTCTATTGTAGTTCCACTGTGCAGCCCGAGTGCTACAATACGCCCGGTGCCGATGCTCTCAACTTCTCCGACAAGAATGCCTACTGGGTGTGCAACATGACGAGCAACCTCGTCTATCCGCGCTACTCCCTGATGTTTGATGACTTGAAGCAGGTGCGAGACAGCCTGGAGCAGAGCTATTTTGCAGCGCAGAGCCAGGTGGAGGCAAAGGCACAGGAACTCTATGCCCAAAGCCCCGCACAGGCAGTGAAGTATCTCAATGACTATGGTGTGGAGAAGGCGCAACAGATGCTTGACCGCTGGAAGCAGCTTTTCACCTACCTGGTGGTGAAATACAACGACATGATCATCAAGCCCACCGAGAACGGCAAGTTCCTCCGTACCAAAGAGGGTCTTGGCAAGCGCCCTGTGCGCCCAGGCTATCCCGAGAAGTTCGCTCGTGAGCTGGTGAAGCAGTCGGGCGACAAGTATGCCGTGCCCGAGGAGAAATAAGGAGGAATTGAAGACATGAAGGATTTTAAGTCATTGGCTTGCGAGCGGTTCTCCGCCCGCAAGTTCACCTCTGAGGCTGTGAGCCAAGAGGATTTGGATTATATTCTGGAGTGTGTGAGACTGGCACCGTCGGCAGTTAACAGACAGCCGTGGCATTGGATTATTGTCTGCTCCGAGGAAGCCAGACAACAGTTGCAGGAGGCTTATGACCGCCCTTGGTTCAAGACCGCTCCGCTCTATATATTGGGCATGAAGAACGTGGAGGAGAACTGGGTACGCAAGTATGACTCCAAGCCTCATGGTGACATCGATGTAGCCATTGCTGCTGAGCATCTCTGCCTTGCCGCCACGGAGCGCGGACTGGGTAGCTGCTGGGTCTGCGCTTTCGACCCCGTTGTTGTGAGCCGCCATTTCCCCCGCGAGGGCTTCGAGCCGGTGGTCATAGTTCCTGTTGGCCACATCGCTGAAGACTGTCCCCGTGCGGAGAAGAAACGCAAGGATTTGCGGGAGATTGTGGAAGAGGTCTAATCTGTGTTGGGAATGGTGAGAACTCACATCAAGAAGGAGGGGCTTAATCCATCTTGTAAATCTCGCTGGGTGTTTTTCTCTTGAGAATATCCAGCGAGAAGTCTTTTCCTGCCACTATGCCGTAGCTGCGGAGAATCTGCTCCATGGTCTTGCGCGCCAGCTCGGGGTGGTTGTTCTCCTCGCTTAGGTGGCAGAGCCACACGTGGCGCAGACGCTCCGTGGCATGCTCGGCGAGCGCCCGTGCACAGTCATCGTTGCTCAGGTGGCCCGAGGGTCCCAGAATGCGGTCCTTGAGATACTGGGGGTAGTTGCCCTGTTGCAGCATTTCCACGCTGTGGTTGGACTCCAGCACCAGGTAGTTGGCGTTGGCGATGAAGGCGTGCATCTCTTCGGTGATGTGCCCCACGTCGGTGATGAGGCAGAATACATTGTCCTCACATTCCACCTGGTAGCCTACGCAGTCTGTGCTGTCGTGGGGCACTCCAAAGGGAGTCACCCTGAAATTGCCCAGCGAGAAGGGCACACCCTTCTCTATCAGGCGCACATTGGCAGGGGCTATCTTCTTGCGCACACAGTAGTTGCGCTCGATGCCGCTGTGCACCTTGCTCGTGGTATATACCGGCAGATGATAGTCGTTGCTCAAGCTTCCCACCGACTTGATGTGGTCGGCATGGTCGTGGGTGATGAGGATGTTGCGCACGTCTTCAATGCGCAGCCCATAGTTGTGGAAGTGTTTCTTCAGGGTTCGGATGCCCACTCCCACGTCTATCATCAGCGAGTCGGTCTCCGTGTACAGGTAGTAGCAGTTTCCGCTACTTCCACTCCCGAAGGATATAAATCTCAGCATGTTAAAGTCGTTATTTTCATGCAAAGTTAGTAAAAAAGATTCTTATTACAAAGTTTTTTGTTATCTTTGTGGCAAAATTAAGTAATTTATTCAGATGAGAACTATGGTTAACAGGTCTTTTATGGCTATTGTGGCAGTAGTCGTCACAGCTCTGGGAAACCTTCTGCTTTACGCAGGATGCCGTTCCCACGAGGGCGACGAGAATCAGCTGAGGGAGGACGTAGACTCTTTTGCCACTTATTATTACAACTGGCACTTCGACCGGGCCTTGAGGTACTGCACGCCCAGCTCGGAGCAGTGGTTGCGATACATGGCGAGCAATGTGGGCGATGAGGATGTGGACTCGCTCCGTGCAGGCGAGGAGGATGCCTCTGTGGAGATCATTGGCATCGTTTACCATGGCAATGGCGACAGTGCTACGGTGAGGGTCTGTGTTGCCAACTTCTTGCAGATGGACTCCATCGGCAAGTCTCTGCACCGCGTGGGCAACGCCATCTTCTGCCTTCCTGCCGTCATCCACGAGGGCAGGTGGAAGGTCAGAATGGATAGCCCACTGCGAAGTGGAAGGCAAAGTCGCGGCTGAGCCGGGGATGGATCACCGCCCAGTGTTCGTCGGAAGTCTCGTAGGCTGGATTGACAGCCTTCATGCCCATATCAAAGCGGATGATGAAGTAGTCGAAGTTCAGGCGCACGCCCAGGCCGTATGCCACTGCTATCTGCTTGTAGAACTCGCTGGGCTTGAACTGTCCTCCGGGCTGGTCCTGGTAGTCGCGCAGAGTCCAGATGTTGCCTGCATCGACGAAGAGTGCGCCCTCGAACTTCCAGAAGAGTGAGGTGCGGTACTCGGCATTGAGGTCGAGCTTCAGGTCGCCTGTCTGGTTGATGAAGTCTATGCGCCCGTCTGTGCCCTTGAACTTTCCGGGTCCGAGACCTCTCACGCCCCATCCTCTTACCGAGTTGGCTCCTCCCGAGAAGTACCGCTTCTCGAAGGGCAGCACGGTGCTGTTGCCGTAGGGGTAGGCGATGCCGAAGCCGGCGTGCAGGGCGAGGGTGTTGCGCTTGTCGAAGCGCGCCAGATGGGTGTAGTCGAAGTCGAACTTTGCATACTGGGCGTAGGCGATGTTGAAGAGTGTGTGCTGTCCCTCCCCGTTGGTATGGAAGGCTAACATGCCGGAGAGGCAGTTGAGCAGGTTGCCAGACGACTCCACGTTGGCGCGGAAGGCATCCACGCCGTCACTGTAGCTTACGCCGAATCCCATCTTCATGATGAACAGATCCTCGTAGTTGTATCTGAGGATGGCGTTGCGGCTGTCGGCGTTGTCGAGGTAGTCGGTCTTGAAGGTCTCCGAGATCCAGGGCATGTATACGTAGTTGAGGTCGAGGAAGTCGAAGCGCCACGTAAGGTGGTGGTGCGGCTCGCTCCAACGGTAGCGCCATGCGGTGGAGAAGACGCGGCGGTGGAACTCGGGGCGGTTCTGGAAGTCCCAGCTCACGGCGAGCTCTGAGTTGGCGGTCTGCCTCCTGCGGAAGCTGCTGGAGAGGAAGGGTGCCACGAAGCGGGGAAACACGAGTTTCGTGTCGACAGAGTACTCTGTGTAGTTCTTCTGGTCCTGGTATCCCTCCAGGCCGGTGATTGCCTCGTAGGCGCCCCTCAGCTCCACGCTCAGCTGCTCGCTGCCCCGGAAGAGGTTGCGGTGGGTGTAGGTGAGCGATGCGGCTGCTCCCAGGTCGCCGGCGGTGTTGGTGCCTTCGGGCTGGAAGGCGATGGAGGATGGCTTGTTGGTACTCACTTGTATGTCGCAGTCCAACTGGTTGGTGTCGGGCACCTCGCGGAAAGTAATGTTGGTGTATTTTACCGCTTGCAGCCTGGCGAAGTTGTTGTAGGTACGCTGTAGGGCAGAGGCATCGTATGGTTCTCCCTCTCTCATCGCTGTTGCACTGCGCAGCACCTGCTCCCTGAGGTGGATGCGGTCGCTGTCGCCGCTGAGGTAGTCGATGCGGCGCAGCCAGTAGCGGGGATGCGCGGTCTCGGGGGCGTTGCCGGATGCCTTGTATTTCATCAGGTGCAAGGTGAGCGCCACTTCCCGGCTCCCCGCCACGCTGTCGGCGGAGAACTGGATGAAGTCCTTGTGGAAGCGGAAATAACCGCTGTCGGCGAGGAGGTTGGTGATGCGCTTGCGCTCCCGGTCGAGGGCATCGACGGTGAGTGTCATTCCCGGTTTGAGGCGTTGGTTCTCGGGCTTGTCGAGGTGCAGAAGCCGCTGTATGCCCTCATCCTCCACGTCGTATGCCACCTCTCCGATGGTGAACGGTTCGCCGGGGTGGAGCAGGTAGGTGGCTGTGAGTCGCTTGCCGCGTGCCAGGGTGTCGAGGCTCACGCTGGCGTGCATGTAGCCCTGGTTCTGCATCGCGGTTAACAGGTCGTGACACGACAGTCTTGCCTGTGCAGTGTCATAGATGACGGGGTGCTTGCCAAAGGGGTTCTTGAAGAGCGAGAAAATCTTTGGGGGTTCCTTCTGTCTCACGTAGGGTTTGAGGTTTGTGGCGTCAAACCCCTTTTTGTCGCTCTTCACTTCCACCTTGTCGAGCAGGTATTCCCCGTCGGACAAATGCTGCCCTGCCGAGCAGGAGCCCAGCACCAGCGGGATGGCGATGATTGTCTTCTTGTATTCTCTCATTTTTGATATGCAAAGGTGGGTCTTGGGCGTTCCCGCTTAGAGCAGGTAGCCATACTTCTTCAGTGCATCAGCCACTTTCCCCTTGTAGGCTGTCTCCACCAGAAGCATGTAGCCTTCTGCCTTGACGGTGTACTTGCGGATGGTGGGGTCACTGACGATGGTGCGCTGCAGCTCCTTGTTGTCGGAAGGTATCTCCATGACCGTGTATTTCTTCTTCGAAGTGCCAAGGGGCTGGCAGCGTTTCTTCACTTCCTGGAAGAAATTCTCCCAGACAGCGGGCGGTTCCTTGCAGATGCAGTCTCTGAACATCTGTTCCTTGTTGATGATGTCGGAGAGTGTGGTGCAGTTGTCGAGAAAGCTCTCGTAGGTCACCTTGTACATCTTCTTGGAGATGGGGTTGGCCATATTCTCGAGCAACAGAAGGAAGGGGTTCTTGTCTTCGAGCGACTTGACGATGAGGTTGCTCTCGTCCACCTCGAAGAATTGCTTCTCCTGCGCTGTGTTGTGCTCATATCGCGGGGTGATGCCAAACACATATTTGCCAAGGTCTGTGAGGCGTACGAACCGCAGGGTGTCGAGATAGCAACTTTCGAATTCGCCGGGCTTTTCTTCGTAGGCTATCTCTACGACGCCGAATGCCGCCATGAGGAAGAGATATGCCTTGATGAAGGGATGGGTGATGTTGGCGATCACTCCGTCGTAATAGATCTCCATGCCCGTGTAGGAGTTCTTTAAGGGCATCTCGGCGAAATATTGCTCGGGAAGCAGCATACAGTTCTCTTCCGCATACTCGTCAAGTGTCCTGACCTTGACGGTGAGGTCGGCGAGGCTTAGCCAGCCGCCCTGGGCGTACTGGCTCACCACGGCATTTATCATCCTGGCGAGGTCATCGGCGTGGCTGTCATACATGTAGCTTCTCTTGAATCCCTTGATGTGTGGCAGCAATATGGGGAGCAGGTAATACATGTAGCCCAACAAGCCGGTGAAGATGGTCTTGACGTTCTCTTCCGGCTTGTTCTGCTTCCCCGTACCCTTGGCGGTTGCGAAGACGGTATATACATTGGCTATGAAGAGGGCGCAGAGACGCGATTTTTCCTTCTCGGCTTTGGGGAAGAACTCGCTGAAGCTGCAGGCTTTCTCCACGTTCTTGACGCTGGCGGCCGACACTTTGCTCCTGCCTATCTCTATCTGTCTGGCCTCGAAGAGGGCTGCGAGGGTGGGGAGGTTCAGCAGGGTGGAAGCCTCCGCATTGTAGGTGCACAGGGCCTTTCCCTCGGGGAGTGTATCGAGGGTATTCATTTCCAGATGAGTTCTGAAACCGGTGCGCATGAGCATCAGCCTGATGTCCGGGCGGATTTTCAGATAGGTCTGCTTGTAGTAGGTGCGTTTGGTCTCCGGGCCGACTGTGAATCCGAGTTTGTAGAAAAAGGCGTATTGGGACAGGAGTATCTCTTTCGGCCAGAAACCCGAGAAACGTTTTTCTGCCGTCACTTTCCCGCCCATCATTTCCTTTATGTCCTTGACGAACATGCAATGATGAAAGGCTATCATTTGCAGGAGTTCGCTCTCTTTCTGGGAAATGTCGTGCATGAGAGTGAAAATGTTGGAGGGGTCGCTGAGAACGGCGTAGAAGGTGACCCAGTCTCTCTTAATTATCTTGTCACTGCCGAATACTTTCGAGATTTCCTGGGGGCATACCTTCCTTCCCTTTGAGTCGACGGTGTAGAGCTTGTATTTCTTTGCGAAATCAAGGTATGCGGCGTATTCTGCCTTCATCTCATCAAGCGTCAGCTTGTTGATTTCCTTTTCCTTGTCGGCTCTTTCCTGTGGTGTGGGCACATGGATGAGCACTTCCTCGCGATTGTCGTTCTGGACGTTGTCGCCCGTGTCGAAGAGCGATCCTTCTTGGTACTGGTTGATGGTCATATTTTGTCGTTTCTTCTTGTTCTTGGATGGGGGCGTAGCCGCCCGATTTGACATATTGTTTGCAAATATACATTATTTATTTTGAATAGGCAAGGATTTTAGTGAGGAATTGACTGTTTTTTCGATGATGCTACATTTTTTAATTACGGTACTATCATGAAGTCGCTCATGATGTCATCGGAGATGTAGAGGCCGGTGCGGGTGAGGGAGAGCCGTTCGTTCTCCAATTTCATCACTCCTCGCCGGATGTGTCGCTCTGCCTCGTCCATGAGGAGTCGGTAGGCGTGCTCGCCAAATTCCTGCCGCATCCTTGTTAGGTCGATGCCGTCGGCGGTACGCAAGGCGGTGGTGATGAGGTCGTTGTAACGGGTGTCTGCATCGAGGACCTCCTGCTCCGACGGCAATTTGCCTTGACGGATGCTGCCGATGTAGGTGCGTATGTCTGCTACGTTCCAGCTGCGCCTCGCCTCTATACCGTTGGCAGTGGCGTGGCGACGGTAGGAATGGGCGGCAGCCCCAATGCCCACATAAGGTGTCTCCTGCCAGTAGCTGTTGTTGTGGCGCGAGCGGTAGCCGGGACGGGCGAAGTTGCTGATCTCGTAATGCTCATAGTCCGCAGAAATGAGCTTGTCTACGAGGGTATCGTACATCTGCAAGCTCAGTTCCTCGTCAATCTCCGCTACCTTGCCTTGTTTCAACAGGCAGTGCAGCGGCGTGCCTTCCTCATACATCAGACTGTATGCCGACAGGTGTTCCACGTCCAGACTGAGCGCCTCGTCGATGTCTTCTTGCCATTCCGCCAACTGCTCGCCGGGGAATCCGAACATCAGGTCAATGCTGATGTTGCCGATGCCGATGGCGCGGAGGCGGCTTACCGCCAGCCTCACTTCCTGGGCATTGTGGCGGCGTCGGAGAAAGCGGAGCCGTCCGTCGGAGAAGGTCTGCGCCCCCATGCTGATGCGGTTGACGGGCAGCAGGTGCAGGGTCTCGCAAAACTCCTCCGTCACGTCATCGGGATTGCACTCCATCGTAATCTCCATGTTTCCGCAACGGCCGCAGGTTCCGTTGCCTGTTTTCCCGATATAGGCGAGGATGCCCCGGAACAGGCGCTGGAGCTGGCTGCGGGAAAGTTGGCTGGGGGTCCCTCCTCCGAGATAGATGGTGGTGATCGGCTCGTCGCTCCCGAGGGCATCAGCAAGCGGACGCAGTTCCATCTCCCGGCAGAGGGCATCGACGTAATCGTCCCTGAGGGCGAGCGAGGTGGTGCTGAAGAAGCCGCAGTAGATGCAGCGGCTCTCGCAGAAGGGGATGTGTATGTAAAGTCCTGCCATTTTTTTTATATTTATATAATAAGGTGTGACTCTTAATTTTTGTCTTAACTCTGTGCAAAAATACTAATATGTTTTAAAAGTAATATAGTTTTTTGCAAAAACTTTTGGCTTTCTCGGGATTTTTCATTAATTTAGACGATTGAAAGCGAAGGAATGACTACATTCTCTTCCTTTTGGCGTATGTATAACCTTTTAAAAACCTATAACGTCATGAGAGTATATCAGACTAATGAAATCAAGAACATCGCATTGCTGGGCAGTGCGGGTAGCGGCAAGACTACACTTGCCGAGAGTATGTTGTATGAAGCAGGCATCATCAAGCGCAGAGGTTCTGTAGAGAATAAGAACACGGTGAGTGACTACTTCCCTGTTGAGTTAGAATACGGCTATTCTGTTTTTCCCACCGTTTTTCATGTGGAGTGGAACAACAAGAAACTGAACATCATAGATTGCCCCGGAAGCGACGATTTCGTCGGTGGAACCATCACTTCCCTGAACGTTACCGACCAGGCGGTCATCCTCATCAACGGCCAGTATGGACCCGAGGTGGGTACGCAGAATAACTTCCGATACACAGAGAAGTTGGGCAAGCCCGTCATCTTCCTCGTCAACCAGTTGGACTCCGACAAGTGTGACTTTGACAATCTTATCGCTACAATGCAGGACATCTACGGTCCTAAGTGCGTGCAGATACAATATCCCATTGAGACCGGCTCCGGCTTCAATGCTCTCATCGACGTGCTATTGATGAAGAAATATTCCTGGGAGCCGGAAGGCGGCGCACCCATCATCGAGGAAATCCCAGAAGAGGAGATGGACAAGGCGATGGAGCTGCACAAGGCGCTCGTGGAGGCTGCTGCCGAGAACGACGAAGGACTGATGGAGAAATTCTTCGAGAGCGAGAGCCTGACCGAGGATGAGTTGCGGGAGGGCATCCGCAAAGGACTCGTGACCCGCAGCATCTTCCCTGTGTTCTGCGTCTGTGCGGGCAAGGATATGGGCGTTCGCCGACTGATGGAATTCCTCGGCAACGTGGTGCCTTTCGTGAGCGAGATGCCTAAGCTGCACAATACACGTGGAGAGGAAATCTCGCCTGATGCAGCAGGCCCCGAGAGTGTATATTTCTTCAAGACTGGCATGGAGCCGCACATCGGTGAAGTGAGCTACTTCAAAGTGATGAGTGGTTGTGTGAAGACGGGCGACGACCTGACCAATGCCGATCGAGGCAGCAAGGAGCGCATGGGGCAAATCTATGCCTGCGCAGGTTCCAACCGCATCCCCGTGGACCAGCTCAATGCCGGCGACATCGGATGCACGGTGAAGCTGAAGGACGTGAAGACGGGCAATACCCTGAACGGCAAGGGCGCAGAGTGGAGATTCGACTTCATCAAATACCCCAACTCCAAGTATTCCCGTTTCATCAAGGCTGTCAACGCACAGGATACCGAGAAACTGATGGCTGCCCTCCTGAAGATGCGACAGGAAGATCCCACATGGGTGGTAGAGCAGAGCAAGGAACTGAGACAGGTCATTGTGCATGGGCAAGGAGAGTTCCACCTGCGCACCCTGAAATGGCGACTGGAGAACAACGAGAAACTGAACGTGACCTTCGGCGAACCTCGCATCCCATACCGTGAAACCATCACCAAGAAGGCGCGTGCAGAGTATCGCCACAAGAAGCAGAGCGGTGGAGCAGGACAATTTGGCGAGGTGCACCTCATCGTGGAGCCTTATGCGGAGGGAATGCCCGACCCGGCAAGCTTCAGCTTCAACGGCCAGGAGTTTAAGATGAACATCAAGAGCCGGGAGGAGATTGATTTGGAGTGGGGCGGCAAACTGGTGTTCCTCAACTCCGTGGTGGGCGGTGCCATCGACGCACGCTTCATGCCAGCCATTCTCAAGGGCATCATGGACTGCATGGAGCACGGTCCGCTGACAGGCAGCTATGCACGCGATGTGCGTGTCATTGTCTATGACGGTAAGATGCACCCCGTGGACAGCAATGAACTCTCCTTCATGCTTGCCGCACGCCGTGCCTTCAGCGACGCCTTCAAGCAGGCTGGACCCAAAATTCTGGAGCCCATCTATGACTTGGAGGTATATGTGCCCGCTGACTTCATGGGTGACGTGATGAGCGACCTGCAGGGCCGTCGCGCACTCATCATGGGCATGGACAGCGAGGCAGGCTATCAGAAGCTGAGTGCCAAGATTCCTCTGAAGGAACTTTCCAACTATTCCATCTCTCTCAGTTCCCTTACGGGCGGTAGGGCTTCCTTCACCACCAAGTTTGCCAGCTACGAACTTGTACCTAATGACATCCAGGGCAAACTGATCGCTGAGCATGAGGCTGAATTGGCAAAGGAGAACGAATAACTGATGACGGCATCAGGACAGGAGGAATTTCCTTCCTGTCCTGAGACAGAACCATAAAGGGTGCGTACAAGTGAAGAGTTGTATGCATCCTTTTTTTTATGGGTCAAAGAGTTTTTTATAATTGTGTATATGTAACTAAAATCGCATTATGGTGTTAAACTAATAAAATATCACGGAAATAATTAACAAAAAGTAGTTAACTAATTAAGAAAATTCATATCTTTGCCAACATGAAGAAGAAAACCATTTGGACCATAGCTATCATTATGGGCTTTTCGTTCCTTGCACTGCTTTTCCTCCAACTAAGTTACATTCAGGAAATGGTGGAAATGAAGAAGGAACAGTTTGACGAATCCGTCAACAGGGCCTTATATCAAGCTTCACGCAACCTGGAGCTGAACGAGACCCTGCGCTACCTCGAAAAGGATGTCAACGAGACGGAGCGCAGGGCCACAAGAAGAGATTCCGTGGGAACGCGGAGTGGGCATCCTGATGGAACCACGCAGCAGTCGCACCAGTATTCGGTGGTGGGAAAGGACGGCACGGTGTATTCCTCCTTTGAGCTGAAGACCATTGCCACCAACCCCGCCAACATGCCGAAGGCGATGATTCTGCGCAGCGACAAGAACTCGATCAACGAGACCCAGAAGTCGTTGCAGGAGATAGTAAAAAACAGGTATGTCTATCAGAAGGCACTGCTCGATGAGGTGGTTTACTCCATCCTCTACTCAGCGTCGGAAAAGCCATTGAAAGAGCGTATTAACTTCAAACAGCTTGACCAGGACTTGAAGGCAGAGATGATGAATAATGGCATCGACATCACTTATCATTTCACCGTGATGACACAGGATGGCAGGGAGGTGTACCGGTGTCCTGACTATACTGATGATGGCGAGGAATACAGTTACTCGCAGGTGCTGTTCCGCAATGACCCGCAGTCGAAGATGGGTGTAGTGAAGGTACATTTCCCCAGTATGAACAGCTATATCTTCTCCAGCGTGCGTTTCATGATACCGAGCATCATCTTCACGCTCGTGTTGCTCGTGACGTTCATATTCACCATCGTGGTGATCTTCAGGCAGAAGAGATATACGGAAATCAAGAATGACTTCATCAACAATATGACCCACGAACTGAAGACGCCTATCGCCAGCATCAGTCTTGCTGCACAGATGCTCAACGACTCCTCTGTGTCGAAGAGCGAACAGATGCAAAAGCACTTGGGAGGCATCATCAACGATGAGTCGAAACGTCTCAGGTTCTTGGTGGAAAAAGTGCTGCAGATGAGTATGTTCGACCGCAAGAAAGCGGTGTTTAAGAAGAAACAGCTCGACCTCAACGAGATGGTGGAGAACATAGCCAACTCCTTCTCGCTGCGCGTGGAGCATACTGGAGGAAAGGTCTATACCGACATCGAGGCGGTGGACTCGGCAATCTATGTGGACGAGGTGCATTTCCAGAATGTCATCTTCA
This sequence comes from Subdoligranulum sp. APC924/74, assembly GCA_963600595.1. Lineage (GTDB taxonomy): Bacteria > Bacteroidota > Bacteroidia > Bacteroidales > Bacteroidaceae > Prevotella. The sequence continues at coordinate 17,290 of CAVCCB010000022.1, forward strand.
ACCTTATGGACAACGCAGTGAAGTACCGCAAGCCCGATGAGGCACTCAATGTCACGATGAAGACATGGAACGATAATCAGCACCTCTACCTCTCCGTTACCGATACAGGACTTGGTATGAAGAAGGAGAATCTTAAAAAGATCTTCGACAAGTTCTACCGCGTGCACACTGGTAACGTGCATGACGTGAAGGGATTCGGACTGGGACTCGCCTATGTGAAGAAGGTGGTGGATCTGCACGATGGAGAGATCAAGGTGGACAGCGAGTTCGGCAAGGGGACCACGTTCACCATCAAGCTGCCAGTCATCAAGGACTGAACGCTGCAAGGAAGCATGACAAAGATTTTCATTTAGTATAATAACAATAAAACGATAAGAATTATGGAAGATTCAATTAAAATCCTGCTTTGCGAGGATGACGAGAACCTGGGCATGTTGCTCCGTGAGTATTTGCAAGCCAAAGGCTATGATACAACCTTGTGTCCCGATGGTGAGGTAGGCTACAGAGAGTTTACGAAGAATAAGTTTGATATTGCCGTACTCGACGTGATGATGCCCAAGAAGGACGGCTTCACTCTGGCACAGGAAATCCGTTCGTCCAATGCCGAAATCCCCATCGTCTTCCTGACGGCAAAGACACTGAAGGAAGATATTCTGGAAGGGTTCAAGATTGGCGCCGACGACTACATCACCAAGCCATTTTCTATGGAGGAGCTGGTGTTCCGTGTGGAGGCCATCCTGCGCCGCGTTCGTGGCAAGAAGAACAAGGAGTCTACCCTCTACCAGATCGGACGATTCACCTTCGATACACAGAAGCAGCTGCTCACGATCGGTGACAAGCAGACCAAACTGACCACCAAGGAGAATGAGCTGCTCGGTCTCCTCTGCGCACATGCCAACGAAATCCTGCAGCGCGACTTCGCCCTGAAGACCATTTGGATAGATGACAACTATTTCAACGCCCGCTCCATGGACGTATACATCACCAAGCTGCGCAAGCACCTTAAGGATGATGACCAAATCGAGATCATCAATATCCACGGCAAGGGCTACAAGTTGATTACCCCCAACGCCGAGTAATTGGTATTATATATAAAGGTGGCTAACCTTTTTTGATGGAGAATATGTATCCTGCTGTTCCTGCGACAATGAAGAAAAGTCCGGCGAACAGCAGGATGTTGTTTTTGATGCCCAATACAAAGCTGACTGCGAGCATCAGTACGCCCAATACGATGAAGGTAATGCCCATGGAGAGAAGGGCGTGGAAAGATTGTTTTAACATGCTTTTGTTCATAATGATAACATTTATTTATGGGGTTAATCAAATATTTTCTGCAAAAGTACAAAAAATATTTGGTTATTTCGACAAAAAGTTGTAATTTTGCACCGCAATTCGCCAAAAAGGATGCCGAAAGGCTCCGGTAGGGGTGGAGAGCATAGAGATTTTTTAATATAATTAATTTTTAAAGTAGTATGAATCAATACGAAACCGTTTTCATTTTGACTCCCGTTTTGTCTGATGAACAGATGAAGGAAACGGTCGCTAAGTTCGAGAAGCTGCTCACCGATAACGGTGCTGAGATTTTGAATGAAGAGGCTTGGGGTCTGAAGAAGTTGGCTTACAACATTGAGAAGAAGACATCAGGCTTCTACAACTTGATTGAGTTCAAGGCTGAGCCAACAGTAATCGACAAACTCGAAACAGGCTATCGCCGCGACGAGAAAGTAATTCGTTACATGACTGTTAAACTTGACAAGTATGCTGCCGCTTACGCAGAGAAGCGTCGTGCAAAGCTTGGTAAAAAAGAGGAGGCTTAATCATGGCAGATCAGAAATCAGAAATCCGTTATTTGACCGCTCCTTCTATCGATACAAAGAAGAAGAAGTATTGCCGTTTCAAGAAGAGCGGTATTAAGTATATCGACTATAAGGATCCAGAGTTCTTGAAGAAGTTCTTGAACGAGCAGGGTAAGATCCTTCCACGTCGTATCACAGGTACATCTTTGAAGTATCAGCGCCGTGTAGCACAGGCTGTTAAGCGTGCTCGCCAGATCGCTTTGCTTCCTTACGTAACCGATTTGATGAAGTAATTTAAGGAGGAGAAGAAGAATGGAAATTATTTTGAAGCAAGATATTATCGGTCTTGGATACAAGAACGATATCGTGAATGTAAAGAGTGGTTATGGCCGTAACTTCCTTATCCCTACAGGTAAGGCTGTTATCGCTTCTCCTTCTGCCAAGAAGCAGTTGGCTGAGGACTTGAAGCAGCAGGCTCACAAGCTCGCAGCTATCAAGGCTGAGGCTGAGAAGAAGGGCGAGGCTCTCAATGGCATCGTTCTTACTATCGCTGCCAAGGTGAGCGCTACAGGTCAGCTCTATGGCTCTGTAAACGCTGCCACGGTGGCTGAGGAGCTCGCCAAGAAGGGCATCGAGGTGGATCGCAAGATCATCACTATGAAGGATGCCAAGAAGGTAGGTGAGTACGAGGCTACTGTTCACTATCACAAGGAAGTTGAGGTGAAGGTTGCCGTTAACGTGGTTGCTGAGAACGCTCCAGTAGAGGCTGCTCCCGCAGTTGAGGAGGCTCAGGTAGAGGCTGCTCCCGCTACAGAGGAAGAGGCTCCTGCTGCAGAGTAAATTTTGCGTAGAAAGGACTTTTGTTCGCAATCTATAGTAAAACATTATAAAAATCCCATTTACCTGATGGTAATTGGGATTTTTTTTGTACCTTTGCATCCGAAATTTTTGATTATCAATAACAAACTTAAAACGAAAGATAAAATGAAAGCATTTGTTTTCCCAGGTCAGGGTTCCCAGTTCGTAGGAATGGGCAAGGACCTCTATGACAGCAACGCATTGGCAAAAGAACTTTTTGATAAGGCCGACGAGATTCTCGGCTTCAAGATTACAGATATCATGTTCGCCGGTACAGACGACCAGTTGAAGGAGACCAAGGTGACTCAGCCTGCTGTGTTCCTCCACTCTGTCATCTCGGCCCTTTGCCTCGGCGATGACTTTCAGCCAGCTATGGTGGCAGGCCATTCTCTGGGTGAGTTCTCTGCATTGGTGGCTGCCGGCGCGATGGCTTTCGAGGACGGCTTGAAGCTCGTTGCCGCCCGTGCCAACGCCATGCAGAAGGCTTGCGAGGCCAACCCCGGCACCATGGCCGCCATCATCGGTCTGCCCGATGAGAAGGTGGAGGAAATCTGCGCAGAGGTTAGCTCCGAGAACAACGTGGTGGTGGCTGCCAACTACAACTGTCCCGGTCAGCTCGTTATCTCCGGCAACACTGATGCCATCAATGCTGCTTGCGAGAAGTTGAAGGCAGCAGGTGCCAAGCGTGCCCTTCCTCTGAAGGTGGGCGGTGCTTTCCACTCTCCATTGATGCAGCCCGCCAAGGACGAACTACAGGCAGCCATCGAGAAGACTGTCTTCTCCGCTCCCAAGTGCCCCGTTTACCAGAATGTGGACGGCAAGCCTCACACCGACCCAGCCGAGATCCAGCAGAACCTCATCGCCCAGCTCACCAGCTCAGTGCGCTGGACATCATCTGTTCAGGCAATGATCGCTGACGGTGCCGACGACTTCACAGAGTGTGGTCCTGGCAAGGCATTGCAGGGAATGATTGGACGTATCGACAAGTCTGTAGCTGCTCACGGAATCGCATAAGCCTGTATGAAAGAAAAAGTCGTAATCTATCAAGTTCTTCCGCGACTCTTCGGCAATCATAATGCCACTCGAAAGGAGAATGGCACCAAGGAGGAGAACGGTTGCGGAAAACTCAATCATTTTACAGACGCAGTATTGGCCCATATCCACGATATGGGCTTTACGCATATATGGTACACCGGTGTGATTCGCCACGCCACGCAGACCAATTACTCATCGTACGGCATCCCCACGCAGCATGCCGAGGTAGTGAAGGGAAAGGCCGGATCGCCTTACGCCATCACCGATTACTACGACATCGACCCCGACGTGGCCGAGAATGTGAGCCTTCGCATGACGGAGTGGGAGAGTCTCATCGAGCGCACCCACAAGGCGGGCAT
>CAVCCB010000023.1:0-21251 GCA_963600595.1 Subdoligranulum sp. APC924/74
TATGGAGGTCGCGGAACTTCTTGAGGTTGCTCTCGATGTCCTCGCTGCTCTGATAACGCTCACGGCTCTGCCAGAAACCGAGTACCCACTTGGGATAAACGGGAGCCTTTCCTGTCAGGGTACGGTAGCCGCTGATGACATCGTCGGTGTTCTGACCGGCGATGAAGTAGTAGTCCATGTCGGGCGACATCTCGCTCCAGATGCTCAACTGGTTCTTCTCTGCCTCTGAACGGGGAGCTGCAACGCGCAGACCACAGTATGACACGTCGCCATCAGGCTGCCACTCGATGCGTATAGGAGTCTTCACGCCCTTGCTGATGGGTGTCTCAAACTTATAGGAGTTGGGGTTCCATGCCGTGCGCCAGCGCTCGGGTACTACGAGCTTGCCGTCTATATAGATTTTCATGTAACCGGCATAGTAAAGGATGAACTGGTAGAAACTGTTGGTGGGAGCCTCCACATAACCCTCATATACCACCTTGGAACCATTCAAGGCAAAGCCCTTGGGCAGGTTCTGGATACCGCCGTTGTCGGTCTTCTTGCAGAGCTCGGAAGCCTCGGGCATGGCATACTCGAAGTAGATGCTGTCCTCGCCGCGTACAATCTTCTGGCCGTCCTTGGCTACATAAGTACCCGTGAGATGGCCTTCCTTTCCGTCCTTGTCATAGAGCTTGAAGGCACGGTTGAGCTGCAGGTAGTCATCGGGCTTTCCCCAGCGGCAGAAGGAATAAGAATCCCAGAGGATACCATAGTTCTTGTTGGAAACCACGAAAGGAACACTCACCTTGGTATTATACTGGAAGAGGTCCTCGTTCTTTCCCTTCATGTTGAGTTCTTCACTCTGGTGCTGGCCCAGACCATAGAAAGCCTCGTTGTCGGGAGAGTCGAAGACGGCGTTCCAAGACCATCCGTGCTTCTGTTCCTCCTTCACCTTGGCGATGTCCACGCCCATCTCGTAATCGGGCACGGTGAAGGGCTTGAAGGTCTTGCCGCCCTGTGCCACCTCGTTGAGAAGTACGTTGCCCTTGAGGTCATAGAAGGTGATGTGACCAGTGGTCTCATTCAGCACCGCGCGCATGGCAGCAGTGGTGATGACGAGATTGTCGCCCTGCTCTTCCACCTTATAGTTTGCCTTGCTGGTCTGGGGCACGATGATGAGGCTCTGCTTGTTCTTGAAAGACTGCTCGGCAGTTGCCTGCACGCGTACAATCTTGTCACTCACCACCTGGAGGCGAACCTGTGAAGGGCCGTTGACCTGGTGTTGTTTTAACTGGACGGTAAGATAGTTACCATCTTGGTTGAATCCGGCTGCCATGGCACCTGTGGCTCCCATGAGCAGCATTGCTGAAAACAGTAATTTTTTAGTTGGTCTCATGTTTAACAGAAATTTATGCCGCAAAGATAGGCATAAATTCTGGAACATATCGTACAATTTGTTTTTTTTATAGGCATAAAATGTTAACTGTACACAAAATCAGCGTTTATCAGGGCTTTTTCTTCTTGTATTGGGAGGGTGTCATGCCGTATGCCTCCTGGAAATACTTGGAGAAATAGCGGGGATTGTTGAAGCCGACGCGGTAGGCGATTTCGCTGACGGAGTAGTCTCCGGATTGCAAAAGCTCAGCCGCATGCCTGATGCGCTTGGCCCGCAAGTACTCCGACGGTGTGGTGCCCGTGAGAGAAACCATGCGCTTGTAGAGTTGCACGCGGGAGATGAGGAGGTGGGCGCTCATGCTCTCCACCGAAGTCTCAGCGTTGCCCAGATTGTCCTGGATGTAGTCATCCACTGTCTTGAGGAACTTCTTGTCCCCCTCGCTCAGGGTGTATTCCTCTGTAGGCATCTCCTTGCTGTCGGAAGGCGCGGAGCTTCCCGAGAGTCTCAGCAGACTCTTGATGCGCAGATTCAGCATATCCACATCGAAGGGCTTGGTGATGTAGTCGTCGGCTCCGTTCTCCATTCCTTCTATCTTGTGCTCTTGTGCCAGTCGGGCGGTCAGCATGACGAAGGGGATGGTTGCTGTTTCCGGGGTTCCCTTGACGAGCTTGCACAGGTCGTTGCCGTCCATTACGGGCATCATGACATCGCTGAGGATTACGTCGGGGCGATGCTCCTGGATCTTCTGCCAGGCTTCCTCGCCATTGACAGCCTCCACCACTTCATAGTCGGTCAAGACATCACGCATGAACTCGCGGAAGTCATCGCTGTCATCGACGAGCAGTACCGTATGCTTGTCTGGAGTATGGTTTTCGTTCTGGGGAGAACTTGCCTGTTGGATATTCTTCTTTTGGGTGTCGGATGGCAATGGGGCAGGAGTGGACTCGGCGGCAGGTTCTCCTTCCTTTGCCTGTTCCTTGGAGTCAGTGCCGGCTTGCTCTATCGGCAAGTCAATGATGAAGACGGTGCCTCCCCCGGGATTGTCATCCACGCTTGCCTTGCCGCCATGTAGCTTGGCGAACTTCTTGACGAGGTTCAGACCAATGCCGCTGCCGCCGTAGGGCTGCATCTCTGTGCCGTTCACCTGGTAGAAACGCTCGAACACGTGCTTCTTCTCTTCATCGCTGATGCCCTTGCCCGTGTCTGCCACCATGATGCGGAGCATGTCGCGCTTCACTCCCTTCATCTCATGTCGCAAGACTACATTGAGGGTCACGTCTATCTTTCCGCCGTCGGGCGTAAACTTATAGGCGTTGCTCAGCAGGTTGTTGACTATCTTGCCTACTTTGTCGGCATCGAAAGCTATCAGCAGCTTGGGCAAGTCGGTATGGAAGGTCAGAGTGATGTTGCTGTTGCCCAGGATGCGGAAGGAACTGCAGATATTGTCCACGAAGGACACGATGTCCATCCGGGAGAGATTCAGTTTCTCCTTGTTCTGGTCAAACTTGCGGAAGTCGAGAATCTGGTTTACCAACGACAGGAGCCGGGTGGCGTTGCGGTGAATCAGTTCCAACTTACGCTTCTTCCCGTCATCAACTTCCTCCTTGATCAGGTTGGCAAGGGGCGAGATAATGAGCGTCAAGGGGGTGCGAAGCTCATGACTCACGTTGGTGAAGAAGTTGAGCTTCAGCTCGTTCAGCTCTCTTGTCTTGCGGATGCTCTCCTCCATTCTCTCATGCTCAAATTTCTCGCGCTGCTTCTCCAGCATCCTGCGGCGATACTCGTATAGGATGCCGCAGATGAGCAGGAAATAAACGAGGATAGCCCAGCCGGAGAAATAGAAGGGGGGATGGATGCGTATTTTCAGTTCACTCACCTCGTCGTTGACCGTTCCGTCGCCGTTCACCACTTTCACTAACAGGGTATAGCTGCCCGAGGAGAGATTGGTGAACGTCACCTCCGGTCTGCCGTTGGCTGTCATCAGCCACTTGTCGGAGACGCCCTTCATGCAGTAGAGGAAACGACTGCGTGAGGGAACGACGACATCGCTGGAAGCCAACTGCACGGTGAAGGCATTGTCTTTGTAGCTCAGCTCCAGTTCACGACGGGTGTCGAGAGATTCTTCCAAGACTACCTTTCCCTCGTATTCCTCGCCAGCCTTCAGGGGGTGGTCAAAGAGAACAAGTCCGCTGAAGAGTGCCTTGGCATGGGTGGCGGTATGACGCTCTGTTTGGGGATGGATGATGTTGATGCCGCCCTGTCCGCCCAAGATGATGTCCCCGTTGGGAGACAAGAAGGACGAACGGTAGTTGAACTGCTTGTCTTGCAGTCCGTCCTGGTCATTATAGCTGGTCATCTTCATTTCCCAGTTCCCGTTTTCAGCCTTTGTGAGCTTCACATGAGTGACAATGAACTCGGAGATTAGCCACATGGTGTGGTCTTTGCCCTCGATGACGGAGCAGCCTACGGCTCCCTGAGTGCCATTTTGCTCATTGATCCATTCCTTCTGGCCGCTTTGCGGGGCATACATGATGATGCCGGCAGGGGTTGCCAGCCAGAAGATTCCCCGACTGTCCATGATGGCATCGTTGATGGAAGGGCAGATGAAGGATTGTCCGTCCTTGGTGCGGTCATAGTTGGTGAACTGGCGGGTGCGTAGGTTCAATACGGAAAAATTCTGTGAACTACCGAGTAATACTCCCTGGTCTTTCGTCAATGAGACGGAACTGAGGTAATTGTTGGTTATCTTTGAATTGGACGTGTTGTAAGTGGTGAAATGCTCTGTCTTGGTGTCCATGATTTGAAGCCCGCCTCCGAGCGTGGCGATCAGCAGTTGTTCAGAACCGCCTTGCAGACAGGAGGCGAGGCTCCAGATACTGTTGCTGGCCAGTGCACCGTCTGTAGCCTCGTATGCTTTCCACTGTCCATCCTTATATCTCGCCATACCACCGTTGAAGGTGCCGAAGTATATCGAACCGTCTTTCATGGTGACGCTGCTCACCACTACGTCCGATTTCAGCCCGGTCACTTCCCTGCCATATCGCACAGACTGTCCAGTCTTGGGATTGTAGCTCACGATTCCTGCATCGTTGGTGCCGCACCAGATGTTTCCCTGCCCGTCCTGCGTGATGGTGCAGATGTCTCCCAAGGTAATCGTTGAGAACCGCGAGAACGATGGCGAGTGGAAGGCGACACCATTCTTGTAGGTGCCAATCCACACGGCTCCGTTCTTGTCCACATAAAGCCGTTGTAAGGAATTGTCGGGGAGTCCGCCTTTCCGGTCATTGCTCTTCAGATATTGGCGGTATGACTTGCGGGCATAGTCGAGGATTACCAATCCGTCATGGTCTGTGGCTATCCACAGTTTGCCGTCCTTGCCCTTGGCGATGTCGCGCACAAGCAACTCTCTTTCTGATGGTGTGGTGATGCCTTGCGACCTGAGGAACTCTGCCATTCCGACATGCCATTTATTTTGTGTTACGCTATAGACAAAGGTGCGTCCGTTGGTCACCACCCAGTAGTTGCCACGGTTGTCTATGGAGACGAATGCCCCGTCTTCCCTTAGGGGGAAATGGTTGGGCAGATAGTCGTTCACCCACATCACGCGTCGGTGCACGCCGTCGAGGCGTGCCAAGGTGCTGTTGGCAAACGACAGCACTGCCGTTCCGTTCACCTCCCTGATGTTGCTAACCTCTTTATAGGGCATTGCTCCCTTTTTCGCAGAGAAGGAGAACAGGTGGGGCTTCTTGGTACCCTTGCCAAGGAAATAACAGCCCTTGCCCGACACGACAATCCACATGTCCTTTCGGGAATCGATGAAGATTTTGCTCACATAGCCTGTGATGCCCCTTTCCTTCAGCCAGCCTTCCACGTTGCGGTCGAACTGTTCCTTGCGGTAGTCGTAGATGCAATAGCCTGTTGCCGTATGGACCCATAGGTTGCCCTGATGGTCTTGCTGGATGTCATCAATGGAATTGTTGGGCAAGGAATGCTTGTCCACGTTGTCATACAGGAACTTCTTGAAGCGGAAACCGTCGTAACGGTTGAGTCCGGCTTGGGTACCCAGCCATACAAAGCCCTTGTCATCCTGCAGGATGGCATTGACCTGGCTATTGCTGAGTCCGTCACGATTGTTAAGGACGTTGAACTCCACGTCCTCTTCCGATGCCCTCAGGGTAGAGGGAATTGTCATCAGGAGGAGCAGTCCTATAAGGAAGGCAGCCTTTCTTGCTATATTTCTTAGTATCAATACTTTCATGGAAGGTTTCTGTAGGTTTTTAATAGTTATGTTGTATTAATGTGTATCATTTGAACACAAACTTGCGCTGCCCGGGATAGTTGACCAGCACGGCGACAAGGAACGCCACGACACTTTTGGGTATCATGTAGTGGATGTTGAGATGCTCGTGGCTGTTGATGAGTTCGGTGAGGGCGATGGTTCCTCCTGAGTTGAGTGCCCAGCTGAGTGTCCACACCACGAAATACCTCCACGCCACTCCCTTTTTCCCACGTTGGGAGTTGCCGAAAACATACCGATAGTTGAGGCAGCAGTTGGTAATGCCACCGCTGACAACTCCCAACGCATTGGCAAGACCATAATAGATGCCGAGTATGTCGGACAGGAAGAATGCGAGTCCGAAGTCGACAACGGATGCGACCGAAGCCGTCAGCTCAGCCTTCCCGAATGTCAAGAGTTCTGATTTTATCTTTCCCATTTCCAAGTCTTTTGTTGAGTCTTATAGTCCTGCCAACAGTATCCCCACCTTGATGAGAGTCATGGCGATGGCTGCATAGATGCCGCCCAGAATGTCATCGGCGATCACGTAGAAGGCACCCTTCTTGCGGTCGAGCTTCTTGATGCCCAATGGCTTCACCATGTCGAAGAAGCGGAACAGTACCAGTGCCGCCAATGCCCACCACAGCGAGTCCTTGGTGAAGGGTTGCAGGAGCGACAGGGGAATCCACACCCCCACCATCTCGTCGATGACCACACGGCTGGGGTCTTCCCCCCAGTAGGGCTGCAACTGTGCCGTGGCCCATGTGCCCGCAATGGTGAAGAAAATGACCAAGAAGAGGGTGACGCTCTGTAGATTAGTCCCGAGAATGCCGCCCCATCCTGCCATTGCCAGCCATATCAGGGTGGCGAGAACGGAGCCTGCGGTTCCCGGTCCCCAAGGCCAAAAACCGCTGCCCAAGCCTGTGCCGATGATGGTGGGCAAGAGGGGAGGACGCTCGTTGATAAGGTTTCCTTTATCGTTCATATTAGCTGATTCTATTGGGTTCTAAGTGTACTTTTTGGTTTTATCCGTGTGCAAAAGTACGCAAAAAAACTAAATTATCCAAAAAGTTTTCTGTGTTTTTCGGATAATATTTATATCTTTGCATCCGTTTACAGAAATATAAGGTATTAATATTTAGTGAGATTAGATGAAGGATATAAGAAAGTGGAAGAGAGTAAGCCTTACTTTCCTGATGCTTTTGATATGCTCAGTGCAGATGATTGCACAGCAGAAAATAACGGGCCGCGTCATTGATGAAGACGGCTTTGCTGTGTCTTATGCCAGTGTGCAGTACAAGGGGCACAAGATTGCCGTTTCGAGCGACGGCGAGGGTAAGTTTACCATTGACAAGCATCCGGGATGGATGCTGACGGTGAGTGCATTGAGCTACAAGACACAGACGGTGAAGGTGGATGCCAACACCAATTGCCTGGAGATAAAGATGAAGGACGACAGCCACAGGCTCAGTGAAGTGGTGGTGAAGACCAACCGGGGCAAGTATAAGCGCAAGGACAATCCCGCCGTGGAACTGATGCGGCGCGTCATCGCCGCCAAGAAGAAGACAGACCTGTCCAACTATCCCTTCTATCAGTATGACAAGTATCAGAAGATTACCTTGTCGTTCAACGACCTGAAGCCGGAACAGCTGGAGGGTAAGTTCTTCAAGAAGCGCCAGTATCTCCTCGACCAGGTGGAGACATCGCCTTATAATAACAAACTGACTCTTCCCATCAGTATCGACGAGACCGTGTCACAGCACATTTACCGCAAGGATCCCAAGAGCGAGAAAGATATCATCAAGGGACAGCAGAGCAACGGTATCGGACAAGTGATACAGACTGGCGAGATTCTCAACACCACCCTGAAGGAGGTGTTCACCGATGTGGATATCTACGATGATTATGTGAGGCTCCTGCAATACCCCTTCCCTTCGCCCATCGGCAGAACAGGTGTCTCCTTCTACCATTACTACATAGAGGATACGGTCTATGTGGACCGCGACCTTTGCTATCATCTGCAGTTTATCCCTGCCAATACGCAGGACTTCGGATTCCGGGGCGAACTGTATGTGGTGGCTGACAGTACACTTCATGTGAAGAAATGTAATCTCTATATGCCCCACAACAGTGACGTAAACTGGGTGAAGGACATGAAGATAGAACAGGAATACACCAAGGAACCCAATGGTGAATGGGTGCTCACCAAGGATGACATGATTGCAGAAATCCACGTCAACAGTATACTGCAAGACCTGTTGGTGGTGAGGAACACGCGTCTCACCGACTATGCCTTCGATGAGTTGCCGAAACAACTCTTCCGAGGCAAGGCGAAGGTTAGGCACGATATCGATGCCATGAACCGCGACGAGGATTACTGGAACAAATACCGCCAGGTGGACCTGACCAAGAGCGAGTCATCGATGAACAGCTTCATACACCGTATGGAGAACTCCAAGGGTTTCAAGTGGATCATCTTTGCAGTCAAGGCACTGCTTGAGAACTACGTGGAGGTGGGAGCCAAGGAGGGCGAGCGAAGCAAGTTCGACTTGGGCCCCGTCAATACCTATCTCTCCCGCAACTATGTGGACGGTATCCGTCTGCGTGTGGCAGGACGAACGATGGCGGCACTCAACCCACATTTCTTCTGGAGCGGCTACGCTGCCTATGGTACACAGAGCCACGACTGGTATACAGGACACGAGTTTACCTACTCTCTCAACAAAAAGAAGAACAGTCCTTTTGAGTTCCCGATGCGTAACCTCACCCTGGAGGTGAGTCGTGACATTACGTCGCCTGCCAATGACAACCTGCTCCACAACAAGGACAACATCTTCATGGCTCTGCGTGCTTCTACCCAGGACGAGATGTATCTCTACCATCGCCAGCGACTCTCGTTCAACTACGAGACCGACTGGGGATTGAGCTTCAATACGAGCCTCCGCCTGCAGACCAACAGGACGGTGGGTAACCTGCACTATTACCAGATGGGACAGGACAGCCTGGAGGTGAAGAAGATACGCATCGCCGACCTCACTCTGGGAGTCAGGTATAACCCAGGCGTGACCTATGTCAACACCAAACAGCAGCGACTGCCCATCAACCTCGACAGTCCCGACATTAGCCTCTCGCATACGATGGGCTTCAAGGGATTCCTGGGTGGACAGTACAGAAGCAATATCACCAAGTTGACCATCTACAAGCGTCAGTGGCTCGGAAGTTGGGGCTACATCGACTTCAACGCCACAGGAAAGATACAGTGGAACAAGGTCCCGTTCCCCATGCTCATACAGCCACCTATCAACCTCTCCTACATCGAGCAGGAGGGTACCGTCAACCTGATGAAGGACTGGGAGTTCCTGAACGACCAACAGGTGTTCTGGTCATTGTCATGGGACACCAACGGCAAGATACTCAACCGCATACCGCTCGTAAAGAAACTCAAGTGGCGCGAGTACTTCGCCATCAAGGGCGTATGGGGACACCTCACCGACAAGAACAACCCCTTCCTGGAGAAGAATCAGGAAGACCCCATGCTGTTCAGGTTCCCAAAGAACTCGCATGTGATGAACGGCACGCCCTACTGGGAAGGCGTGGTGGGACTGCACAACATCTGGAAGTTCTTCTCCGTGGAGTATGTGCGTCGTCTCACCTACCTCAACAACAAAGGCATCGACCGTTGGGGTATCCGCTTCGGCTTCGGTATGACGTTCTGATGGACGGAACAAACAACCAATATTAAAATGCAAGACTTATGAGAATTCTGTTAGCAGACAAGCAAGACATCACCCGGGCTGGACTGAACTACATCATCCAGCAGACGGGTGCGGGAGAAACGAAATATACGGAGGACAAGGCAGAACTGTTGCTTGCCTTGAAGGAAGATGACAGGACTGTGGTGATACTCGACTACACCCTCTTCGACATCAATGATGCCGAGGAACTGCTCATCCTCAACCAACGTTTTCCTCATGCGCATTGGTTACTCTTTAGCGAGGACTTGAGCTCAGATTTCGTGCGGGTGTTGATTGCGAGCAGTATGCAGTTCAGCGTCCTGATGAAGGAATGTGCCCTCTCTGAGATTAGAGAGGCAATCCAATATGCCGTGCATGGCAACCGTTTTATCTGCCAGCGTATGACCGAGGTTCTCCTTTCTCCCTCTGTAGACAGGGAGGAAAAAATCAACCTCACCAAGACGGAGACGGAGATACTGAAGGAGATAGCCCTTGGTATGACTACTAAGGAAATCGCAGAGAAGCGTTTTTCCAGTTTCCATACCGTCAACACCCATCGCAAAAATATCTTCCGTAAGTTGGGAGTTAACAACGTGCATGAGGCGACGAAGTATGCCCTCCGTGCCGGTCTTGTAGACTCTGCTGAATATTACATTTAAGGAAATACAAACCTCCCGGTTGGGTGAGGTGTATTAACTCATTATAGCACCATAATAATATGAACTACAGGGATTTCTTACAAAAGATAATCTACGTCGCCATCAATCCGCTCATCAAGGGGATGATCAGGGTGGGCATCACCCCCAATATTGTCACCTTCGTGGGGTTCGTGGGCAATATCGTTGCTGCTGCCTTTTTTCTTGATGCCGCATGGAAAATGGGAGATATGACAGAGATAGGGTGGGGCGGTTTCATCATTCTCGCCGCCGGACTCTTCGACATGATGGACGGACGGCTCGCCCGCATGAGTGGAAAGAGCAGTCTCTTCGGGGCTCTTTGGGACAGTACGCTCGACCGGTATAGTGAACTGGTGAGTCTCTTCGGCATCTGTCTGCTGTTCGTGCGTCTTGCCGATGGTGACTGGTTCTGGATGAGTATAGTGACCTTCGCCGCCATGATAGGCTCCGTGATGGTTAGCTATGTACGTGCACGTGCCGAAGGATTGGGAATTGAGTGCAAGGTGGGACTGATGCAGCGTCCCGAGCGTGTGGTGGTAACGGCTGTCACAGCCATCCTTACAGGCATCACTGCCAACATCTGGTGGCTTGCGGGCGGCATGATAGTCATCGCCGTGCTTGCCAACATCACCGCTTTCTGGCGCATCGCCCATTGCTATAAGGTTATGGGAAATAAGTAATCAACTCATTTATAAAAGAAAGGGGAAAACGATTATGATTAGTATCTGTCTGATCCTCTTGTTCGTAGTGCTTTGTGCAATGAGACGGACAAGAGACTTTGCCTTGCACTTCTTACCGTGGTTCCTGTTTGGAATCGTATATGACTCCATGCGTCTGTATCCCAATTACTTAGTTAATGATATTGATGTAAGGGGACTGTATGAGGCGGAAAAATCTCTCTTTGGCATTGCTGCCTCGTCGGCGGAGGAACTGAAAGTTATAGCTGACCATACGCAGACGATGATTCCCGGGGAGTTCTTCAAGGTACACAACTGTAGTTTTGCCGATTTCATGGCGGGTTGTTTCTATCTCTGTTGGGTGCCGGTACCGGTGGCTTTTGCCATCTATCTATATCTCACCCGTCAGAAAAAGTGGTTTCTGCGTTTCTCCTGGTCGTTCTTAGCGATTAACCTCATCGGTTTCGTGGGCTATTACATTTATCCCGCCGCTCCGCCATGGTATGCCATGAACTATGGTTTTGAGCCGATACTCCATACACCTGGCAACGTGGCGGGACTGGGACGCTTCGACACTCTGACCGGCATCCCTGTGTTCCATTCCATCTATGGTGAGAATGCCAACGTCTTTGCTGCTGTGCCCAGCCTTCATGCAGCATATATGTTCGTCACTGCCATCTATGCGGTGCTGAGTCGCAAACGCTGGTACACCGTCATGCTTTTTGCCTTTATCTGTCTGGGTATCTGGTGGACGGCAGTTTATTCTGGACACCACTACATCATCGACGTGATGCTGGGCATCCTCACCACCGTCATCGGCTTCCTGCTGATGGAGAAGGTGGTATACCCCAAGGTTCTCTCTTAATACCTTATTATATAAAGGTGCTACAGGCTTTTCCTGTAGCATCTTCTTACTCTGTGAATCTCTGACTCCAGGTACTGCCACTGTGCCCTGATCTTCGTGTTCGCCTCCATCATGGGCATGGCTTCTGCCCACTTGAATCCATACTCGCGGTATTGTTCGATGAGCTGGGAGAATATCAGTGCGTTGGCACCCTTCGTGCGGTATTCGGGAAGCACACCCATCAGCAGCAAGTCCACAGTGTCAGTCTTGTGCCACTTGAGAATCTTCAGCAAGTGCCACCATCCGAAGGGGAAAAGTCTTCCGTTTCTCGTCTTCTGCAAGGCTCTTGAGAAGGAGGGGAAGGAAATGCCGAAACCTATCATCTTGCCGCCCAATACTTCTATCTCCTTGGGATTGACTCCCTCATGGGGTGCTCCGTCGGCGTAGTTCTTGTCTACGACGGCTGTCACGAGGTTGAGGTCAGCCTTCTTGATGTAGTCGTTCACGAGTTGGTCTATTTGTTGCTCGGAGAGTTGCTGGAAATCGTAGAGGTGGGCGTAGGTCTCGTTCAGGATCTCGAACAGGCGGCGGCCCATACCTTCCTCCAGCAGCTCTTTGGGAGTGAACTTGTGGTTGTGGAGATTATAGCGGGTCTTGATCATCTGTGCCGTGCGGGCGAACTTCTCCGGTGTCACCTCGGGCACCTTGATGCGGTACTCAAACCAGTCTGTTGCCTTCTCGAAACCACCGTAGGCGTCGATATGCTTCAGATAATAAGGATAGTTGTAGAGAACGTACATGGTGGAAAGGCAGTCGTAGCCCTTTACCAGCATACCCTCGCGGTCCATGTCGGTGAAGCCGAGCGGGCCGGCAATCTCCGTCATGCCCTGTTGCCTGCCGTATTCCTCTACCTTTCGGAGAAGGGCAGCAGACACCTCTTGGTCATCCACGAAATCGAACCATCCGAAGCGCACCTGCTTCGTCTTCCACTGCTCGTTGGCACGACGGTTGATGATGGCGGCAACGCGTCCCACCACTTTACCGTCACGCAAGGCGAGGAAATATTCGGCATCGCAGAATTCGAACGAAGGGTTCTTGTCCTTGCTGAGCACGTTCTCCTCATCGAAACGGAGAAATGGCACTGCGTACTCGTTGCCTCTGTAGAGGTCGTAGTAGAAGTCTATAAACTTGCCCAAGTCTTTCTTGGTCGTCACTTGTCGTATCTCTATCTTGCTATTCATCTTTTCTTTATGTTACTTGTTCCCGGTTGCACCAGGAGATAAACCACGGTCTGCAAAGGTACGGAATAATCACCGTAACACCAAGCAATTTCGTAGTTTTAACGTACAAAACTATGTTTTTCCGGAAAATGTTTGTACTTTTGCATCACATTTCAGCCTTCCCTCTGTACCCTGGCACATTCGGAAGGCATGACATAACAAGTGGATGAAAATGAGTAAAACGAGAGATAACTATACCTTCCTGACCCATGCTCCCGTGCATAAGGTCATCTTTGTCATGGCAGTGCCTACCATCATCAGTATGCTCTCCACGAGTATGTACAACCTCGTGGATACCTATTTCGTGGGCAGCATCAACACCCAGAGTGTTGCCGCCGTGGGTGTGTCGTTCGCCATGATGTCACTGATACAGGCGGTGGGCTTCTTCTTCGGTCACGGATCGGGCAACTATGTGTCACGCAAACTCGGGGCAAAGGAATATGAACTGGCGGAGAAGATGGCGGCGACGGGCTTCGTGCTCAGTTTCCTCGCCGGTCTGGTCATTGCCATCGTGGGACAGTTGTTGCTTACACCGCTCTGTGAACTGTTGGGTTCTACCCCCACCATCCAGCCTTATGCCGAGCGTTACTTGGGCATCATCCTGCTGGGAGCACCGTTCATGACCACCTCTCTCACGCTCAACAACCTGATGCGCTTCCAGGGCAATACGCTCTATGCCATGAAGGGCATCATGTCGGGTGTGCTGCTCAATCTCTTCCTCGCCCCCTTGCTCATCCTCTATTTTGCATTAGGCATTACCGGTGCAGCTGTCGCTACCCTTGTGAGCCAGTGCTTCGGTTGTTTCATGCTCTTCCGTATGAGTCGCAAGGGGCAGAATATCCGCATCCGGCTCTCCAACTTCACGCCCACACGGGCTTTTCTCCGCGAGATAGTCTTTGGTGGTACACCCTCACTCTCTCGTCAAGGACTGGGAAGTGTGGCAACCTTGGCACTTAACGTGGCGGCGGGCGCTTATGGTGACGCAGCCATCGCCGGTATGAGCATCGTTACCCGCATCGCTTTCTTCACCTATGCCGTGGTGATAGGCATCGGTCAGGGATTCCAGCCTCTTTGTGGCTTCTGTTATGGTGCGGGGCTGTATGCCCGTGTACGGGATGCCTTCTATTTCTGCATCAAGTGCGGTACGGTGTTTCTGTTGGTCTGTGCGTTGGCGGGATTCGTTTTCTCCGATTCTGTCATTCATCTCTTCCGTGATGATCCCGATGTGGTAAGGGTGGGTGCAGTGGCACTGAGGTGGCAGGTGGCGAGCTTTCCGTTGGTCAGCACCATCGTGTTGACCAACATGCTCTTGCAGACTATCCGCAAACCCGTCCGTGCCAACCTGGTTGCCGCTGCGAGAAGTGGGTTGTTCTTCATCCCCCTCATTTACTTGTTGCCCAGACTTTTCGGTTTGATGGGCGTGGAGATGTGCCAGGCTTGTGCCGACGTGTGTGCATTTGCCCTGTCGGTGCCTGTTGCCTGGAGTGCCTTCCGCGACATGAGGAGGATGAAGAATGTAGGGGTGTGAAAAGTAACGTCCGTTACTGCTGGTCTTCTCCCAGATAGTTGAAGTTGTTGCTAAATTCCGTCAGGAACTTGCCCCAGCCGGTACCTTGCAGGAAGGCTGAGTTGTCAATGCCTGTGGGATAAACCGCATAACTTCCCATGCCGTAATAATATCCTTTTGCATTATATGCATGCCAGAATGTCGAGGTGGGCCAGGTAATGCCCATGCTGATTCTGCTGATTTCCTTGGGGATCACGTAGCATTTCTCGGCAATGGTCATCTTGTCCAATGTACTCTTGATATCGGCGGCATATCCTGCCAAGGTCTCGTCATTCTGGAGCTGTGCCATTCTGTTGACGGTGGAGTACAGGTCCACGCTGGTTGTAACGTTTGTTTTTTCTCCGTTAATTATGGCGAAATGATTGGCTTCATAGAAATTCTCGTGCTTGAACAGAACATTTGCTCCTTCGTGCTGTCCGTCAGCCCATGACTGCAGATAGGTGGCGACAGGTGTCACCTTTTCCTTCAGTTCTTCCATATAGCTGAGGTCATAACATTCCAGGTCGAGCGAGTCGGCTTGTCCTTGGACTTCATGCCATCCCTCTACGCATTTGGGCACATAGTCCTTGATGGCTTCCTCCAGGGTCGGCTTGCTTTGCAGGTTATCCATCAGCAGGGTGTAGTCGCCGCCCAGACCCGGTGTCAGATGGAGTGTCGCCATACCGTAGTGGGCGCAGTCCTTGAGCTGATAATAGGTCTCTGCCATTCCCATGAGGCAGCAGTCGAAGTAGATGAGGTCCAGCTTGGTGCCTGAGTCCTTGATGGCTTTCTCCAGCTCGTAGGTGGAAAGGGCGATGGAGTCGCGTTTGGAGATGTTGTCGTCATACAAGGCAGCACGGGTGCCTGTGGGGTAGCTGGTCTGCACCAGTTTCTCACCATCGCCAAATTCTCCTCCGTGGTTCCAGAGTATCAGAATGTATTTCTGGGCGGGGAAATTCTTTTTGGCGTCGTTGATGAATGCTGTGAGGTTAGCCGGGTCGTCCATGCGGTAGTTTATCTCGTATTTCTTGTCGTCGGTCAGACCTTCCTTTGTCATGGTCATGTAACGCACTCCGTCACGGTCTTTTACGGTTTGATAATTCACAGAGTACTTCGCGAGTCCCACGAAGTTCACGCTGTCTTTCTTTTTTCCGTCAGCGATTTCTTGGAGGTTGCTCAGTAATTCCTCGTCAAGATTGCCTCCAGCACATGCGTAGAACATGACGGTGTACTTTGCCGTCTTGGTCTCTGGCTCCGGTGTAGGGGTGGGAGTGGGAGTTGGTGTCGGCGTTGGCTCGGGAATCACGTCTGCGTTATCCTTGGAACAAGACGTGAAGACTGTCAGGATGCTGAGCATCGCGATAGCCCATAGTTTAATGATTTTTTTCATAACTTGCTTATTATGTATATAAAAATGTAATAATTGGCAAAGTTACACAAATCTTTCTGATTATATGCTGAGGCTTACAAAAAAAATGTTAATTAGAAGAAAATACCCAAAAGTTTGGCTTTTTCGGATATTATTTGTACCTTAGCGGCTTGAAATATAAATTTTTAGGATATGGAAATAAAAATTGTAACGGCAACGCCGGCGATGGCTCCGCAGATAGCATCGCTCATCATGGAGGCAATGAACCACGAGTGTTGCCAGAACTTTGCGGGAGAGCATCATACGCTCGATGATTTCCACCGTATGATGACCCGGTTGGTGGGGATGGACGACAGTCAGTACAGTTATCGCAATACCTTGGTTGCCATTGCTCCTGACGGTTCTCTTGCCGGCATCTGCGTCGCTTACGACGGTGGCAAGTTGCACACTTTGCGCCAGCGTTTCGTTGAGGCGGCGAGGGAAGCTTTCAATATCGACTACTCGGGGATGGCTGACGAGACTTCTGCTGGTGAGTATTATGTTGACAGTCTCTGTGTGGACAACGCCTTCCGCGGCAAGGGCATTGCCACACGTCTGCTGCAGGCTGCCACTGTCCGTGCCCGGGAACTGGGCATCCCTGCCGTGGGACTCCTCGTTGACAAGGGCAATCCCAAGGCAGAGAAACTCTATCAGCGCGTGGGCTTCCGGTATGTGAACGATACGGCTTGGGGCGGACACGCCATGCGACACCTGCAGTATCGGTAGAGGCCTTATTGGATTCTGTGCTCAGGCTTTTCGACGTCGGTGTATATCAGGTTTTTCTGGGCTTTCACGCCCTTTGTCTTGAACAGCTCCCTGACGGTCACGAAGCGATAGCCTTTTGCCTGTAGAATAGGGATGATGCGGTCTACTGCCTCCACCGTGTATTCATTGCCTTCGAAGTCGTGGAGCAGGAAGATGCGCCCGTCTTGTGCACTTGCCGTTACACGCTTCACTCTCTCGTCGGCTGACACCTCCTGGAGCCAGTCTTCGCATCCCTCGCCGCAGATGAAGCCAAGGTCGATGGCGTCGTACATTGTCTGGTTAACGTTGATGTAGGGAGGACGGAAGAAAATGGGTTCTACCCCGGTGTTCTTCACAATCATGTCTGATGTCGCCCTCACTTCCTTGCGGATGCTGTCGGCTGAGAGCTGCGACATGGCGCTGTGGGTGAGACTGTGGTTTTCCACGTCGTGTCCCTCTTCGTGCGCTCTTCTCATGACCTTGGCACTCGCCTCCGTGATGTTGTTGCCTATCACGAAGAAGGATGCTTTCACGCCGTGCTTCTTCAATACGTCGAGCATGTGGACGGTGGTCGTGGTGTTGGGACCGTCATCAAAACTCAGTGCCACGAGCTTCTCCTGAGCCTGGGTGGCAGACAGCCCCATGAGGGCGAGTGCTGCCGTGAGTAATAGTTTCTTCATTGTGTTGTTTATGTTTGGCTTTTGTTCTTAGTTTTCCAACTCTTTCAGCTCATTCTCGTTCATGTCGGTGTCCAGTTTGGTGTTGTTCCAGAGATATTGCTTTGTCTCTTTCGCGATGACTCCGCTGAGGAAGAGGAGCGACAGCAGGTTAGGTATTGCCATGAGGGCGTTCATGCAGTCGGCAATGTTCCATACCAGTCCCAGACTGATGACACTTCCTACGAAGATGCTGATGATATAGAGCACGCGGTAAGTGAGCATCAGGCGTCTTCCGCTGAGATACTCCACACATCGCTCTCCGTAGTAGCTCCAGCCCAGGATGGTGCTGAAGGCGAAGGTGATGAGACCGAAGGTGAGCAGTGGCGCTCCGATATAGGGAATCTTTCCAAAGGCTGCCTTGGTGAGGGCGGCGCCGTTATGGTAGTCGATGTCGGGATAGGCGATGATGCTCGATGTGATGACCAGTCCGGTGAGGGCGCAGATGATGACTGTGTCCCAGAAGGTGGCGGTAGATGACACCAGTGCCTGGCGCACGGGATTGCGGGTCTGTGCTGCCGCTGCAACGATGGGGGCGGAACCGAGACCGGACTCGTTGGAGAAGAGGCCGCGGGCGATACCGTAGCGTGCCGCCAACATGAGGGTGCTGCCGGCGAAACCTCCGCCTGCTGCCTTGGTGGTGAACGCCGATTCCAGGATTATCTTGATGGCGGGGATGAGGTAGGCGTGGTTGACGACGAGAATGTAGATGCAGCCCAATACATAGAAGATTGCCATGAAGGGCACCAGCATTCCGCATACCTTCGAGATACTTTTCACGCCACCCAGGATGACGGCTGCTCCCAGGGCGCAGATGACGGCACCGGAGAGCCAGGGGGTAATGCCGTACTGGTCTTCGATGAGGGTGGAGATGGCGTTCGCCTGCACGGTGCTTCCGATACCGAAGGAGGCGAGGGAGGCGAAGAGGGCAAAGAGGACTGCAAGCCATTTCCAGCCCAGTCCCTTCTGCAGGGCGTACATGGGACCGCCCAGCATTCTGCCTCTACGGGTCTTGACGCGGTATTTCACGGCGAGCAGTCCCTCGGCATACTTGGTGGAGATGCCGAACACGCCCGTGAGCCAGCACCACAGCACGGCACCCGGACCGCCGAGGGCGATGGCTGTAGCCACACCGATGATGTTGCCCGTTCCGATGGTGGCGGCGAGGGCAGTGGCGAGGGCGCCAAACTGTGACACGTCGCCGGCGGCGTCCTTGTCACGGCTCACGGAGAGCTTGATCGCCTTGAAGATCTTGCGCTGCGGAAAGCGCAGGCGGATGGTCAGGAACAGGTGGGTTCCCAACAGGAGGATAATCATGGGCCATCCCCAGAGAACTGAACTGAAGGCTGTGAAGAAATCATTAAGTGCAGTCATTGTCGTATCCTTTATATGTTATTGTTCAAACTTGATTCTGACATGGGAAAATCCCATGGCTTTCAGCATGTCGCCAAACTGCTTCAGGGCGTTTTGTTCGGCACTTGCGATGTTGCTCTTCGACAGGCAGCGGTTCTTCATCCGTGCATAGGCGCGGTCGTACATCGCCTGGCGGTCCTTGCCGGTCCATTTGCCTTCCTCATGGAAGGATTTTGTCCTCGCCTCGTCGATGAAGTTGTGGTCGAGCAACTTGACGGGCGGCAGCGTGCAGACGATGGTGTCGCCGTCTGCACGCATCCAGTCTTCCTTCACGTCCTTCATGTCAATGCCCAGGCGCAGGGTGCCGTAGTAGATGCGTATCAGTTCGTCATCGCCGAAGAAGCCGCGGCGCACGGTGTCCACCATCTCCTCGTCTGTGACGGTGAGGAACTCCCACTGTCCTATCTCCTCTATGCTCTTCACCTGGGTGGGGGAGAGAACGGTCTTGCTTTCCTCGCTCGTCCGGACGCTATTGTCCTTGTTGAGCCAATAGAGGGCTCCCGCTGCCACGATGATGAGGCTTAGTATGAGGATTATCTGTATCTTTCTCATGTCATTTCTCTTTGTTGGTTGGTTTCTCCATAGAGGTGGATGTCTCTATTAGGGATTTCAAGTCTTGCAGGGTAAACTTCTTGCGGAAGCTCACCGTGATGTCAGCCTCCTTGAATCCCATGTCCACGAGCATGGGCACTAGCGTGTGCGCTGCGTTGATGCGTGCCGTCTCCAGAAGGTTCGTCTGGGGGATGTCCTTGATGATGCTTTCTCTGCCCTGCTGTTCGTAGCGGCTCAGTTCCTCGTCGCTGAAGTTGCGGCGGGCGAGTGACACGAACTGCTTCACGCCGTCATGGTCTATCTTGGTGGCGGTGAGTGTCACCTTGGGGTCGGGAAGGATGATCTCTATTTTCCCGCCGTGGCGACTCACGTTCTTGGCGGAGAAGCCCTTGAAGTCTACGTATGCCTTGACAGTGGCGTCCATGGGTATCGCCACCTTGCGGCTGGAGCCGGGTACGGCGATGTCGAAGTCCTGCCGCAGGAAGGATCCCTTCAGCTTGATCTGGTCGTCGTGGGTGACGATTTTGTGGATGTGTGCCTCGGCGGTGTAGAGACGGCTGCACTTCTGTATCTGCATCACCATCAGGGGGATCGTGTCGACGGGCTTCGCCTGCTCCTCCGTCTTCTTGTGCCCGCAGGAGGCAAGAATGAGGAGGGCGAGGAACACCACTTTATATATATTCTTCATACTGATTGTCTTGTTTTGGTTGCAAAGGTAAGACATTTTGTGTAAAAAACAAAATAAAATGAAACGTTTTTGCGCATTTTGGTGGGTATTTGTGATAAAGTGAAAGTGTTTTCCGTGGTTCCTTTAACTAAAATTCGCAAAAAACATTGCCGCGTTTTCTTGGAGAATGGCGGGGAAAACCGTATCTTTGCACCCGGAAAGAAAATAATAATAAGGAATATGAAGATGAAAAGAACTGTTTTATCAATGTTGCTCATGGCAAGTTGCGCCCTGGGCATCCATGCGCAAGGCAACGTTTCGCAAGACCCCGACTCCCTCTACACCAAGGGCTTGTTGGCAGTAGGCACTGAGGCTCCGGCTTTCCCAGCCCTGAAGAGTGGCAAGTGGACGGTGGTGGACTTCTGGGCTACCTGGTGCCCTGACTGTCGTCGCGAGATTCCCACAGTCAAGAATCTCTATGCCAAGTATGGCAAGGACGTGGCTTTCGTCGGTGTGTCTTTCGACACCCAGAAAGCTAATCTCGACAAGTACACCCGGGAGAACGGGGTGGAATGGGAGCAGTACAGTGAACTGAAGAAGTGGAAGGAGACGCAGATTTCCAAGGACTACCACATCCAGTGGCTGCCCTCCATGTATCTCATCGACCCACAGGGCAAGGTGGCGTATGTGACCGTCCTGGCGGAGCGTATGGGCACGAAATTGGCTGAAATTTTCGGGGAAAAGTAATTTTTCTCCGAAAATATTTGGCAGTGTCGGGATTTTGCCCTACCTTTGCATCTTAGTTGAATCGGGGTTGACTGGATTTGACGGCGAGATGAGATGGTATGTAAGCACGCGGAGACTCGTTGGCTATCTCCTTAATCATAGCGATCAAAAAATTAATTGGCGAAAATAACTACGCTCTCGCTGCCTAGTCGAAGTACAGTAGACCGGCTTTATTCCGTCACCAGGTGACGGAACGGGACATCGCTCAACGGATGTAGTTCCGAATCTTGTTGGTCAAGCGGTGCAGGCAAATCGGAAATAGCTCTTGTAGGCCTCAATGCAAGGGTGAAATTTTAGAGGATAAGGGTATGGTTGGTGGTCCAGGTCTTGCCATGCCTCGAAAACCGAAGGCTGGAATAAGCGTGTAGAAAGCATATGGTTTCCTTGTGCGGACGAGGGTTCGAATCCCTCCAGCTCCACTCTGAAAATCAATGCATGAAGCGAGAGTGTGTCATTCGTTTGGCGCACCCTCGCTTTTTTCATCCTTCCTTTACAATCCATTACCTGAGTTCGGGATAAGAAATAGTACTTAAAAAAGTTGGTAATCTCCGATATT
>CAVCCB010000024.1:0-21077 GCA_963600595.1 Subdoligranulum sp. APC924/74
AGATACAGCCGCAGGGCGGAACGGTGAAGGTGAAATACCGCATCTTTGCCAACGAGCGTTCGGTGGCTGAATGCCGCGTGGAAGACCAGATGGCATTCGTGGCACCCAACGGCGTATTCATGTATGTGGACGGCGAGAAGGACAGTCCCGTGAAGGTGAGCTACCGCCTGCCCTCCAACTGGAAGAACATCTCCACCGGACTGAAGAGGGTGGGGGAGAACACCTTCGAGGCTTCCGATGCCGACGTGCTCTACGACTCGCCCGTACTCCTGGGCAACCACCTCGTGAAGCACTTCACCCACGAGGGCCACGACTATGAGTTTGCCCTGGAGACCCCCGACGGCTTCGAGCAGACCCACTTCGAGGATGACTTCAAGAAGATGGTGAGCGCCACGACCAAGTTGATGGGCGACGTTCCCTACGACAACTACTGCCTCATCCACCTGGGACAGGGACGCGGCGGACTGGAGCACCACAACTCCCAGGCATGCTACACCGACGGCACCTTCCGCTTCCCCGACGACAAGGCATACAAGAGCTACATGAGCTTCACCACCCACGAATACTTCCATTTATATAATGTGAAGTCCATCCGTCCGATAGAACTCGGCCCCTTCGACTATGACCGTGAAGTGCTGACCCCGATGCTCTGGGTGAGCGAAGGCTTCACCGTATATTACGAGACCCGCCTGATGCTCGCCGCTGGCATCATCGACATGGACTATCTCCTCGACGACCTCTCCGAGCATATCGGCATCATCGAGGGCAACGAGGGCCATCGCCACATGAGTCTGCGCCAGAGCAGCTACGACATCTGGCTCAACTTCTTCAACAAGGCTGCCAACGGCAAGGATGTGCGCATCTCCTACTATGAGAAGGGCCCCATCCTCGGCTTGCTCTTCGACATCGAGCTGCGCCGCATGACGGCAGGCAAGAAGTCGCTCGACGACCTGATGCGCCTGCTCTACAACCGCTACTACCTGGAGAAGAAGCGCGGCTTCACCGAGCAGGAGTTCTGGGCAGCCACCGAGGAAGTGGCAGGACAGCCCGTACCACTGCTCCGCAAGTATGTGGACACCACGGCAGAGATAGACTATGACACCATCCTCAACCAGGCAGGATTGCGACTCGACCGCAGCCAGTGGAAACTGGTGAGGCTGGAGAAACCCACCAAGGCGCAGTTGAAATTCCGCAAGATGATGTGGGGAGAATAAGTATAAGTTTGTGCAAAATGATAGTATAAAAGATAAAAATACTATCATTTTGCAAAATATTTGTGAAAAACACTTGCAGATTAATAATAAATATGTACCTTTGCACTGAAAATCTAAGAATATAAAAAGAAATAGTATGAGCAAACTTATCAAACCTGTCGACTACAAGGCATTGCTGGACTTGAGCCAAACCGAGATGGGTATCAAGCTGATCAAGGAGTTCTTCCAGCAGAACTTGGCAACAGAACTTCGTCTTCGTCGTGTCACCGCTCCTCTCTTCGTGTTGAAGGGACTGGGCATCAATGATGACCTGAACGGTGTGGAGCGTCCCGTCACCTTCCCCATCAAGGACTTGAACGAGGCGCAGGCGGAGGTGGTTCACTCCCTCGCCAAGTGGAAGCGCCTCACACTGGCAGAGTATCACATAGAGCCGGGCTACGGCGTATACACCGACATGAACGCCATCCGTGCCGACGAGGAGCTGGACAACCTGCACTCGCTGTACGTGGACCAGTGGGACTGGGAGGCTGTCATTACCAAGGAAGACCGCACCATCGCTTTCCTTCAGGACATCGTCCGCCGCATCTATGCCGCCATCCGTCGCACGGAGTATCTCACCTGCGAGCATTATCCCCAGCTCAAGCCCTTCCTGCCCAAGGACATCCATTTTGTCCATGCCCAGGAGTTGCTGGACATGTATCCCGACAAGACCCCGAAGGAGCGCGAGGATGCCATCTGCCAGAAGTATGGCGCCGTGTTCGTGATGGGCATCGGTGGCAAGTTGAGCGACGGAAAGAAGCATGACGGCCGTGCCCCCGACTATGATGACTGGAGCACTGTTGCCGAGAATGGCAGGGAAGGTCTCAACGGCGACATCCTCATCTGGTACCCCGTGCTGGGCCGCAGCTTTGAGTTGAGCTCCATGGGTATCCGCGTGGACAAGGAGAGCCTGCTCCGCCAGTTGAAGATAGAGGGCAAGGAAGACAGGGAGAAACTGTATTTCCACCAGCAGTTGCTCAGCGGCAAACTGCCCTTGAGTATCGGCGGCGGTATCGGCCAGAGCCGTCTTTGCATGGTATTGCTCCACAAGGCACATATCGGCGAGATTCAGGCAAGCATTTGGCCCGAGGATATGCGCAAGGAATGTGAGGAGGCTGGCATGACTCTCATCTAAGGGAAATGTCCTGACGTTTCCGGATAAAAATAAATTGGCACAGTCCCTGTTCTTTACAGAACGGAAACTGTGCCAATTTTTATGTTTAATGCCATGTCTTACGCCATCACGAGCTTGAGTGATACGCAGAGTTTCTCGATGGCGGGGTTCTCTTTCCTCATCTCGTCGAAGATCTCGCGCTTGCTGAGAATCTTCGTCACCTCGTCTTGTCTTGCCAACCGGAAATCCATGTTGATGTCTCCGTTGCGCAAGCCCTTTGTGAAGGTGAGCTTGATGCGGTTCTTGATCTTCAGGATATCGTCGAGCAGGAACTGGTTGTCTGCCACCACCTCGATGTTGGGGAAGGCGGTGATCTTGGGGGTGATGGCCTTCATGCGCTGGGAGAGGCCGATGTACTCCTTGATGTTCTGCATCCTCATGCACATCGCCATCCACTGTGCCTCCACCTGTTCCTGGTTGAACTCTTCCTGCTCGGTGGTGACATTGGCAGTCTCCACCGCCGTGTCCTCCATCGGGTTCTTCCTCTTCTGTACGATTTCATCCGACCGTTTGAGGTTCTTGAAGCTCAGTCCGATGTTGCCGATGTTGGTCTGGTTGAGCGCCACCTTCTTGGGAGTGTGTACGGAGGTGGCGGGAGTGTTGTTGTCTGTAGGGGCAGACTGGGGTGTGGGGACAGCCTTGGGACTGTCCTCTTGCCCGGCACCTGCACCCTGAACGGCAGGCTTCAGCTGGGCAATGATTTTCTGAAACAGGGATTTTAATCTATGGGGCGTACGCCCCGCACTGGGCACATCCTGGTCTTCGGGTTGGGTAATCTGTCCGATCCTGATCAAGGTAAGCTCCACGAGCAGCCGCTTGTTGGAGCTCTGGCGATATTGCACGTCGCACTCGTTCATGATTTTCAGTGCGCTATATAAGAAAGGTGTGGGAGCCTTCTTCGCCTGTTCCTGGTATTTCACCTTCTGCTCCTCGCTGGTCTCAAGCAGGGGGAGGGTCTGCGGGTCCTTCGCCATCATCACGTTGCGCACGTGCTTGGCAAGTCCCTGTATCATGTTGCCGCCGTCAAAACCCTTGTTCAGGATGCCGTCGAGCAGCACCATCATCTCGCTCACCTTGTTCTCCAAGGCCAGTTCTACGACCTTGAAGTAGTTGTCGCTGTCGAGCACGTTGAGGTCTTCTATCACCTTCTTGTAGGTGATGTCGCCTTGGCAGAAGCTGGCGGCCTGGTCGAAGATGGACAGGGCATCGCGCATACCGCCGTCAGCCTTCTCTGCGATGATTGCGAGCGCCTGGTCCTCGAACCGGATACCCTCCTTCTCAGCCACCATCTTGAGGTGGGCGATGGTGTTGGGCACGGTCATCCGCTCGAAGTCATAGATCTGGCAACGGCTCAGGATGGTGGGCAGAATCTTGTGCTTCTCGGTGGTGGCGAGGATGAAGATGACGTGCGAGGGCGGTTCCTCCAGCGTCTTGAGAAAGGCATTGAAGGCGGCGGTGCTGAGCATGTGTACCTCGTCGATGATGAACACCTTGTACTTTCCCACCTGCGGCGGGATGCGCGTCTGGTCCATGAGCGCCTTGATCTGCTCCACGCCGTTGTTGCTGGCGGCGTCCAGCTCGAAGATGTTGTAGGACCGTTGCTCGTTGAAAGCCTTGCAGCTCTCGCACTCGTTGCACGCCTCGCCGTCCTCGCGGGGATGCTCACAGTTGATAGCCTTGGCGAAGATGCGCGCGCAGGTGGTCTTTCCCACACCTCGCGGACCACAGAAAAGGTATGCGTGGGCGAGCTTTCCGCTTCTCACCGCATTCTTCAGAGTGGTGGTCAAGGCACCCTGTCCGACAACTGAGTCGAAGGACATCGGGCGGTACTTTCTTGCAGAAACAATATATTCTTCCATTATTTTTTCTTAATTGATGATGCAAAGATAACAAAAAAATATTATCTTTGCAAGCAAATTCGAAAATTAATGAGTAAAAGAATAGGCATAGTATGGGATTACATCGCTCATTATAAGTATCTTATAGTGGTTATACTGGGCGTTTTGGTGGTCGGGTTCGTTGATGACAACAGTATCCGGCAGCGCATTTTGTACCAGATTGAGATAGACGGACTGCGCTCTGAGATAGCAAAATACGAGACCCAGTACCACAACGACCTCAAGCAGTTGCAGGACATGCGCAAGGGCGTGGAGGCCTACAAGAAGATAGCGAGGGAACGTTATTTCATGAAGGCAGACAATGAGGAGATTTTCGTGCTGAGTACCGACTTGCCTGACAATGACAAAGAACAGGAAGACAATGAGACAGTTGAGTAAGATTCAGAGTGTGATATTCATGTTGGGCGGCGCGCTGATGGTCATCGGCGCGGGATGTTTCGCCTTTGGCTTCATCCATCCCCAGATGTTGCTTTATACGAGTTGGGGCTTCATGCTCGGCACGGTGCTTTTCAGTGTCATCCAGGCGATGCAGTGCTATGAGGGTACCTCGCAGGTGATCCATCGCCTGAAGCGTATCCAGTGCCTTGCCGACATCTTCTTTGTCCTCTCGGGCATCTCGATGGTGGACACGGTTTATGCCTTTGCCCGCCACTGGTTCTCCAACTATGAGACCTACATCACCTACTTCTACAACAAGTGGGTGTTGTTCCTCCTGATAGCCGCAGTGCTGGAATTGTATACCACCCACCGCATTTCGCATGAGTTGAAAAAGGAAGAATGCAAATAAAACATAAATTAAAGCAATAATCAATTAAATAGCATAAATTTATTTTTGTACTTCGATTTTAGATTGTACTTTTGTTCTCCGAATACAGAGATACTGCTTATGGATAGAATATTTTACGCTTTTATGAGTTTGCTGGCATTCGCGTCTTGCGCCAATACCTACGAAATCGCAGGTACCTCGAACGTGAGTACGCTGGATGGTCGTATGCTCTACCTTAAAATCTTGAAAGACAACGACTTCAAAAATATCGACTCCTGCGACGTGGTGCACGGACAGTTCCATTTCAACGGAAAGATGGACTCTGTGAGAATGGCCAACATCTTCATGGACGATGAGCCGGTACTCCCCCTGGTGCTGGAGAGCGGCGACATCGTGGTGAAGCTCGATGATGCCCAGCAGGTGGTGAGCGGTACTCCCCTCAACGACAAGCTCTTCGGTTTCTTCAAGAAATACCAGCAGCTGCAGAACCAGCAGCGCGAGCTGATCCATAAGCACGACCAGGCCATCATGAACGGAAGTGACATGGTGGCTGTGACCAAGAGCCTGAACGAGGAGGCCGTCAAGCTCTCCGACCAGGAGGACAAGCTGGTGACCACCTTCGTGACCGACAACTTCGACAACGTATTGGGTGCCGGTGTATTCTTCATGGTGACGATGGGCAACAAGTATCCCATGCTCTCTCCCTGGATAGAGGACATCATGAGCAAGGCGACCGACAACTTCAAGAACGACCCCTATGTGAAGGACTACTATCAGAAGGCGCAGGAGAACGAGCAGATCATGAACGGTACGCACGAAGCACAGACCGCACCACCCATGGACGGAGTGCAGCCGGTTCCCGCTCCCACGCCCAATGAACTGGCGAAACCGGCGGAATCCGGCATGACGGAGCCGACGGGCAGATAAAGGAAACTTATTGCAATGAGATACAGATGAGAACATTGATCAAGGATGGAACTGTCGTCAACGAAGGACGCTCTTTCAAGGGGTGCCTCGTGATAGATGGCGAACAGATTTCTGAGATATACGAAGGAGAGGCATCCCGCGGCACATACGACCAGGTCGTTGATGCCTCGGGATGTTTTGTCTTGCCGGGTGTCATTGATGACCATGTGCATTTCCGCGAGCCGGGACTGACGCGCAAGGCTGATATCGAGAGCGAGAGCCGTGCGGCGGCATGGGGCGGTGTCACCTCTTACCTGGAGATGCCCAACACCGTACCGCAGACAACCACGCCCGAGGCCTTGGAGGAGAAGTTCCGGCTGGGGGCGGAGAAGAGTCATGTGAACTATGGCTTCTTCTATGGTGCCACCAACGACAATGTGGACACCTTCCCCTCGATGGACCCTCATCGCATCCCCGGCATCAAGCTCTTCATGGGTTCCAGCACCGGCAATATGCTGGTGGACAGGCTGGAATCCCTGCAGCGCATCTTCCGGGAGGCGAAAGAACTCGACCTGCCCGTGATGACGCACTGTGAGGACACTGCCATCATCAATGCCAACATGGAGAGGGCGAAGATGGAATGGGGAGAAGATCCCGACGTAATCCATCACCCCGAGATACGCAGCGAAGAGGCTTGCTACGAGAGCAGCAGGCTTGCCGTGAGTCTGGCGAAAGAGTTTGGCACACGCCTGCACATCGCCCATCTCACCACTGCCAAGGAACTCGACCTGCTCAATCCTGAGGCAGGCATCACGGGAGAGGCGGTCATCGCCCACCTCTATTTCTCTGACAGTGACTATGCCTCGAAGAGGACGATGATCAAGTGCAACCCCGCCATCAAGACCCTCCGAGACCGGGATGCCTTGCGCAAGGCTTTGACGGACGGTCGCATCACGGTGGTGGGCACCGACCATGCTCCCCACGAGTGGAAAGACAAGTTGGGCGGTTGCGCCAAGGCGGCATCGGGAATGCCGATGGTACAGTTTTCGCTGGTGACGATGCTCGAACTTGTGGACGAGGGAGTACTCTCCCTGGAGAGGTTGGTGGAGCTGATGGCTCACAATCCTGCCCGGTTGTTCCAGATAAGCCGGCGCGGTTTCCTCCGCAAGGGCTATCATGCCGACATCGCCGTTGTCCGTCCCCATGCCCCTTGGACGGTGACGAAGGAGGTAATCCAGAGCAAGTGCAAGTGGAGCCCGATGGAAGGGCATGAATACCAGTGGCGCGTGGAGCAGACCTTCTGCAATGGCAGACTGGTATATGACAAAGGAATTTTCGACGAGACCAGCCGCGGACAGGCACTCTCGTTCAGATAATGATATTTTTTTACATTGGTTTAAGTTGTATAGGTGTTAGGCAAGGTAAAAGATTGCAGGATGCAGAAAGTATTGATATTCGGGATTTCGGAAATAGAGCCATATATCAATTGGCTCTATTTCTTTCATACTTGGGGCTTGAGTGGCAAGCCCCGGGAGGAGAAGGAACGTATACAAGAGGAAGCTCGGGAGATGTTGCGTTCCTGGCAGGGAAGGTACCATACCCATGCCGTCTTCGCCCTGTTTCCCGCCAATGGCGACGGCGATGATCTGGTGCTTCGCATAGAAGGTCATGCCACGGGAAAGACCACCTTCCGCATCCCCATGCTCCGCCAGCAACATCCTTCGAAGGAGGGCGAGCCCTTCCTCTGTCTTGCCGACTTCGTGCGCCCTCTCAGCAGTGGCGTGGAAGATACGGTGGGGGCATTCTGTGCCTCGGTGGACGGAGGGATAACGGAGGAATACAGGCACGACGAATACCTATCGATGCTCTCGCAGACACTCTGCGACCGGCTCGCCGAGGCTACGGCTGAGAAAATGCACGAGGATGTGAGGCGTACCTACTGGGGCTATGCACCCAATGAGCGGCTCACCATGGAGCAGACCCATCGGGAGGACTACCAGGGCATCCGGCCAGCCATCGGATATCCGTCGTTGCCCGACACCAGTGTCAACTTCCTCCTCGACCAGTTGCTCGACATGAAGCAGGTGGGCGTGCGACTCACGGAGACAGGCATGATGACCCCCCACGCCAGTGTGTCGGGACTGATGTTCGCCCATCCCCGGGCGCACTATTTCGAGTTGGGGAAGATAGGCGAAGACCAGCTTGCCGACTATGCCCGTCGCCGTGGCATCCCCGTGGAACTGATGCGGCGATTTCTACAATCCAGTTTATTGAGAAAATGATAACAAGAATATTGATACCTATAATAATAGGAGTGGTCGTTCCCTACCTGTGGATAGAACGCCACTATTTCCGTTCCTGCCCTTGGTGGAAACGATTGCTCGTGTGGCTTCCCGCCCTGTGTGTGATAGGCTATTCGGCTTATCTCGCCTGGCTTCCCAACTTCATTCCCGCGAATCCCCTTTTGGTGGATATCTGGTTTGGCGTGATGGCGCTCTTTGCCGTGCCGCCCTTTGTCTTTGCCTTCTTCAGTGGGGCAGGGTGGTGCGTGATGCGCTTGATGCATGGCCACCGCAACTGGGGCAAGCTGGTGGGAGTGTGCCTCGCCATCGTGGCTTTCTTTGTGTTCACCTATGGCTTTACCCGTGGTTTCAGAGAGTTGGAGGTGAAGCGCCTCACCCTCTATGTGCCCGACCTGCCAAGCAGCTTCGACGGCTATCGCATCGTGCAGTTCAGCGACATCCACCTGGGTTCCTACTACGGATGGCGGGAGAGTCTGCCCCAGCGTGACGTGGACACCATCCTCTCGCTGCGGCCAGACATGATCTGCTTCACCGGCGACCTGCAGAACGTGCAGCCTTCCGAGCTGGTGCCCTACCGCCAGTTGCTCTCCCGGCTCAGGGCGAAGGACGGAGTGTACACCATCCTGGGCAATCATGACTACAGCTATTACCTGGATGCCGACACGATTACCAAACTGGCTTCCGAACGGGAGGTGGAGACTTTCGAGCGAGCCCTGGGCTGGCGACTGCTCAACAACGAGCATGTGGCGATCAGGCGAGGCAAGGACTCCATCATTGTGGCAGGTACGGGAAACTATGAGAAACCGGAGAAATCCAATGTAGCAAAGTCACTCTACGGCATCCGGAAGGGAACCTTCGTCCTGATGTTGCAGCACAATCCCAAGCAGTGGGAGGAGACGTGGCCCTCCAACATCAACGAACAGCACGGTTCCCGTGACACTGTCCTCGTGGCTCCACAGCTCACCCTGAGCGGTCATACCCATGCCGGACAAGTGTCGTTCCTGGGCTTGCGCCCCACGATGTTCTCCCCCTATGACTATGGCTTGTTCGAGGAGGAAGGCTGCCAGCTCTACACCACGGCAGGACTTGGCGGCGTGGTGCCCATCCGCGTGGGAGCCACTCCCGAGATTGTGGTAATAACACTGAAAGTGAGGCGATGAATAAAAAAAAGACACGGAAACAGGGTGCATTACCAAAAATTATTTGTACTTTTGCCGTGTCATTACGGCAATTAAAGAGAATCAAGTGAAGAAATGAAATATTTGTATCGACTATACCAGCTCTTCGTGTGCGTGCCCATCCTCTTGGTGGCAAGCGTCATCACCAGCGTGACTACCGTGTTGGGCTGCATATTGGGCAACGGACATTTCTGGGGCTATTACCCCGGCAAGCTGTGGTCCAAGCTATGGGTGCGACTCCTCCTCTTGCCCGTCAAGGTGGAGGGTAGGGAACACCTGGACAAGAACCAGAGCTACGTCTTCGTAGCCAACCACCAGGGAGCCTTTGACATCTTCCTGGTCTATGGCTTCTTGGGGCGCAACTTCAAGTGGATGATGAAGAAAGGCATCCGCAAGATACCCCTCGTGGGCGTCGCCTGCGAGTATGGCCACCACATCTTCGTGGACAAGAGCGGTCCTTCCAAGATACGCGCCTCCTATGCGAGGGCAAGGGAGGTGCTGCGGGAAGGTATGTCGCTGATGGTGTTTCCCGAGGGTGCCCGCACCTTCACCGGCCACATGGGCGTGTTCCGCCGCGGGGCTTTCATGCTCGCCGACGACCTCCAGCTGCCCGTCTGTCCGCTGACCATCAACGGCAGTTTCCAGGTGAAGCCGCGCATGAAGGACTTCTACTGGGTGTTCTGGCATCCTCTGAGGCTCACCATCCACGAGCCCATCGCCCCCATCGGCAAGGGACCGGACAACATCAAGAACCAGATGACCCGAAGCTATGATGCCATCATGTCGGGACTGGACGAGGAATATCAGGGCTTCGTGGAGAATCCCGACCAATGACAAGTATCATACTTACGCATCGTA
Source organism: Subdoligranulum sp. APC924/74 (assembly GCA_963600595.1). Classification (GTDB taxonomy): domain Bacteria; phylum Bacteroidota; class Bacteroidia; order Bacteroidales; family Bacteroidaceae; genus Prevotella. Next base: position 10,337 of record CAVCCB010000024.1, read on the forward strand.
AGTACCATACTTACGCTCCGTAAATACCATACTTATGCATCACAAGTATTATCTTTGCACACCATAACTATCATGATTATGAACAAGATGAGCGACAGTATTGTTATCATACCTACCTACAACGAGAAGGAGAACATCGAGAAGATTATCCGTGCAGTCTTCGGACTGGAGAAGGAGTTTGACATCCTCGTGATCGATGACGGAAGTCCTGACGGGACCGCCGCCATCGTGAAGTCGTTGATGGCAGGTGAGTTTGCCACCCGTCTTCACATCCTTGAGCGATCGGGCAAGCAGGGACTGGGCACTGCCTATATCCTGGGCTTCAAGTGGGCGTTGGAACACCATTATGACTATGTGTTCGAGATGGATGCCGACTTCAGCCACGACCCCAACGACCTGCCGCGCCTCTACGCCGCCACCCACGATGAGGGACACGACGTGGCGATAGGGTCGCGCTATGTGTCGGGCGTGAACGTGGTCAACTGGCCCATCGGCAGAGTGCTGATGAGCTATTTCGCCTCCATGTATGTGCGCATCGTGACGGGCTTCAAGGTGCATGACACCACGGCGGGCTTCGTGTGCTATCGCCGTGAGGTGCTGGAGACCATCGACCTCGACGCCATCCGCTTCAAGGGCTATGCCTTCCAGATAGAGATGAAATATACCGCCCACAAGATTGGCTTCAAGATCAAGGAAGTGCCGGTCATCTTCATCAACCGCCGCGAGGGGGTGAGCAAGATGAACGGTGGCATCTTCGGCGAGGCGTTCTTCGGCGTGATGAGGCTCCGTCTGGACGGATGGTTCAAGAAATACCCCAAGCGTGCCACCCGAAACAAACAGCAAGTGATATAAGAGAGTGACTATACAAGAGTTAGACAAAATATACGGGCAGTCGCCGCAAGCCGGTGCCCTCTTGGACCTGCTGAAGGAAAAGTCGTTGAGGACGGTTTTCCTTCAGGGGCTTTTATGTTCCTCCGCACCCCTTTTCTTCGCCTCCCTGAGGGACAGATTGAAGAGTCCGGTACTGTTTGTAATGGACGATGCCGACGAGGCGGGCTATTTCTATCACGACCTCACTCAGGTGATGGGGCAGGAGAGGGCTTTCTTCTTTCCCTCCAGTTACCGGCGCGCCGTGAAGTACGGACAGAAGGATGCCGCCAACGAGATTCTCCGCACCGAGGTGCTGGCACGCCTCTCTGCCAACCAACCCATCTACATCGTCTCCTGTCCCGATGCCCTCGCCGAACTCGTGGTGAGCAAGAAGAACCTGGACGACAGGATCCTCCGTCTCGCCGTGGCGCAGGAAGTGTCGCTGACCACCATTATCCACACTCTTCGCGATTTCGGCTTCAGTGAGACCGACTATGTGTATGAGCCGGGACAGTTTGCCGTCAGGGGAAGTATTCTTGACGTCTATTCCTACAGTTGCGAATATCCTTTCCGCGTCGACTTCTTCGGCGACGAGATAGACACCATCCGCACCTTCGACGTGCAGAACCAGTTGTCGAAGGACAAGAGGCAGGAGATAGAGATAGTGCCCGAGTTGACCAGCATGGAGACCGATAAGCAGCCTTTCCTCAACTTCCTCAGCGAGGATGCCCTGGTGGTGATGAAGGACTTTACCTTCGTCCACGACCGCATCGGGCAGATCTATGAGGAAGGCTTCTCCTCCCAGAGCCTCACGGAGCAGTTGGAGGGAGCCACCGAGGTGGAGGCTGAGCGCATCCGCCGTGAGATGAGGAAGGAAGTAAACCTCTCCACCGCACGCCAGTTCCAGGAGGGTGTGGCGAGGAGAGCGCGCATTGAGTTCGGCTTGGCGGCATCCGGCAAGACGGAGGCAAGGAAGGAAAAATCCTCTGCCGTGGTGTCTTTCAAGATGGCACCCCAACCTCTTTTCCACAAGAACTTTGAACTCCTGGCGAAGACCCTGGAGGACTATATCCTCCGCCACTACACCCTCTATATCTTGGCGGACAGCCAGAAGCAGCAACAGCGACTGAAGGAAATCTTCGGGAGCGAGGAACTGAAACGATACAATATCCAGTTCACCCCGGTGGACAAGACCATCCATGAGGGATTTGTGGACGAGGACAGGAAATGCTGCCTCTTCACCGACCACCAGATCTTTGACCGCTTCCATAAGTACAACCTCCGCTCCGACTCCGCCCGAGCCGGCAAAATGGCACTCACCATGAAGGAGCTGCAGGAGATGGAGCCGGGCGACTACATCGTGCACGTCGACTACGGAATAGGTAAGTTTGGCGGACTGGTGCGCGTGCCCACGGGCAATAGCTATCAGGAGATGATACGCATCATCTACAAGAACAATGACAAGGTGGACGTGTCCATCCACTCCCTCTATAAAATCAGCAAGTACCGGCGCAGCGACACCGGCGAGCCGCCACGCCTCTCCACCCTGGGCACAGGAGCCTGGGACCGACTGAAGGAGAAGGCAAAGAAGCGCATCAAGGACATCGCCCGCGACCTCATCAAGCTCTATGCCCGTCGACGCAGGGAGAAAGGTTTTGCCTACAGTGCAGACGGTTATCTGCAGCATGAGTTGGAGGCATCGTTCCTCTATGAGGACACGCCCGACCAGAACAAGGCGACGCAGGACGTAAAGAAAGACATGGAGAGCGGACGCCCCATGGACCGGCTCGTGTGTGGCGACGTGGGCTTCGGCAAGACAGAGGTGGCGGTTCGTGCCGCTTTCAAGGCAGCCTGCGACGGCAAGCAGGTGGCGGTGCTCGTGCCCACCACCGTGCTGGCGTTCCAGCATTACCAGACCTTCCGTTCCCGACTGGAGGAGTTGCCCGTGACGGTAGAGTATCTCAGTCGCGCCCGTTCCGCCAAGGAGACCAAGCGCATCCTGCAGGAACTCGCCGACGGCAAGGTGGACATCCTCATCGGCACCCACAAGCTCATCTCCAAGACCGTGAAGTGGAAAGACCTGGGACTGCTCATCATCGACGAGGAACAGAAGTTCGGTGTCAGCACCAAGGAAAAATTGCGCCAGATGAAGGTGAACGTCGACACGCTCACCATGAGCGCCACCCCGATACCCCGCACCCTGCAGTTCTCGCTCATGGGAGCCAGGGACATGAGCATCATCCGCACGCCGCCGCCCAACCGCTATCCCATCCACACGGAGCTGGTGACGTTCAGCAGCGAGGTCATCGCCGACGCCATCAACTTCGAGATGAGCCGCAACGGACAGGTGTACTTCGTCAACGACCGCATCGCCGGACTGGAAGAGCTGAAGCTGCTCATCGAGAAGCATGTGCCCGACTGCCGTGTGGTGATAGGCCACGGACAGATGAAGCCCGAGGAACTGGAGAACATCATCATGGGGTTCATCAACTACGACTACGACGTGCTGCTCTCCACAACCATCGTGGAGAACGGCATCGACATATCCAACGCCAACACCATCATCGTGAACGATGCCCACCACTTCGGTCTCAGCGACCTGCACCAGATGCGAGGCCGCGTGGGACGAAGCAACAAGAAGGCGTTCTGCTACCTCATCGCACCGCCCAAGAGCGTGCTTACGCAGGAGGCGCGCAGACGACTGGAGGCACTGGAAACCTTCAGCGAACTGGGCAGCGGCTTCAACCTCGCCATGCAAGACCTCGACATCCGAGGCGCAGGCAACCTGCTCGGCTCCGAACAGAGCGGATTCATGGAAGACCTGGGTTATGAGACCTACCAGAAGATCCTCTCCCAGGCAGTGACGGAGCTGAAGAACGAGGAGTTCAACGACCTCTACAGCCAGCAGATGCAGGAGGGCGTGCAGCTCACCGGCGACGACTTCGTGGACGACTGTGCCGTGGAGAGCGACCTGGAGATGTACTTCCCCGACACCTATGTGCCGGGCAGCAGCGAGCGAATGTTACTCTACCGCGAGCTGGACCGCATCGAGAGCGACGACGAACTGGAGGCTTACCGCCAGCGACTCATCGACCGCTTCGGTCCCGTACCCAGGGAGGGCGAGGAACTGATGCACGTCGTGACGCTCCGAAGGATAGGCAAGCGACTGGGCTGCGAGAAGGTCATGCTCCGGCAGGGCAGCATGCAGATGCAGTTTGTCAGCAACGCCGAGAGTCCTTTCTACAGGAGCGAGATGTTCTCGCGGGTACTCAACTATGTGACCAGTCATGTGCAGCGATGCGTGCTGAAAGAGAAGAACGGCAAGCGATTCCTGCGCATCGACCCAGTGGAGAGCGTGGAGGAGGCTGTGGGCATCCTCGACGAGATACAGAAATAAGTCTAACTTAAAACATAATGATTATGAGACAGAAAAAATTCATTCTTCAGGAACAAGACATTCCTACAAGGTGGTACAACATCCAGGCGGACATGCCCAACAAGCCCATGCCCATCCTGAATCCGCAGACCCATCAGCCGATGTGTGCCGAGGACCTCAGCCACATCTTCAACATGGAATGTTCCAAGCAGGAACTTGATACCGAGCACCAGTGGATAGACATCCCCGAGGACGTGCTGGAGAAGTATACCTTCTACCGCTCCACGCCTCTCGTGCGCGCCTATGCCCTGGAGGAGGCACTGGGCACTCCCGCCCACATCTACTTCAAGAACGAGAGCACCAACCCACTCGGTTCCCACAAGATCAACTCCGCCATCCCCCAGTGCTACTACTGCAAGCAGGAGGGCGACACCAATGTGACCACCGAGACGGGTGCAGGCCAGTGGGGCGCAGCCCTTTCCTATGCAGCCAAGCTCTACGGCTTGGAGGCTGCCGTATATCAGGTGAAGATCACCATGCAGCAGAAGCCTTACCGCTCCAGCATCATGCGTACCTTCGGTGCCACTGTGGAGGGGTCTCCATCAATGAGTACCCGTGCCGGCAAGAACATCATCACCCGTGAGCCCAACCACTCCGGTTCCCTGGGTACGGCAATCAGTGAGGCGATCGAGCTTGCCACCACCACACCGGGCTGCAAGTATACCCTCGGCTCCGTGCTCAATCATGTGGCATTGCACCAGACGGTCATCGGACTGGAGGCTGAGAAGCAGATGGAGATGGCTGGCGAGTATCCCGACCAGGTGATTGCCTGCTTCGGCGGTGGCAGTAACTTCGGCGGCATCGCCTTCCCCTTCATGCGCCACAACTTCGACGGCTCAAGGAACACCGAGTTCATCGCAGCCGAGCCGGAGAGCTGTCCTAAGTTGACCCGAGGCAAGTTTGAGTACGACTTCGGTGACGAGGCTGGTTATACACCGTTGCTGCCCATGTTCACCCTGGGCCACGACTTCAAGCCCGCCAATATCCACGCCGGTGGATTGCGCTACCATGGTGCCGGCATGATCATTTCCCAGCTCATCAAGGACGGTTACATGCACGGAGTGGACATCCCCCAGTTGGAGTCGTTCCAGTCGGGTCTGCTCTTCGCTCGCACCGAGGGCATCATCCCTGCTCCCGAGAGTTGCCACGCCATCGCCGCCACCATCCGTGAGGCATTGAAGGCGAAGGAAGAGGGCAAGGAGAAAGTCATCCTCTTCTGTCTCTCCGGCCACGGCTTGATCGACATGCCGTCTTACGAGAGCTACATCAACGGAGACTTGCAGAACTTCGCCGTGAGCGACGAGGAGATTGCCAAGTATCTGAAGAATGTTCCTGAGGTGTAATGAAGAATGGTAATGAAACAAGAAAAGGTGCATCAAGCGATGCACCTTTTCTTTTGAGCCTCTTGTCGGATTCGAACCAACGACCCCGAGATTACAAATCACGTGCTCTGGCCAACTGAGCTAAAGAGGCGGGTGGACAAGCGATTCATATCGCGCCGCTACAACCAAGTACCCTTGCTATGTTCCCATCCTGGGGGATTCCAAGGGAGCTGGCCGTATGAGACTTGTCCGTCTTGCGGTTAAGCGGGTGCAAAGGTAATACTTTCCCGCCAATGTTCCAAATCTTTTGTGTAAAAAACGATGTATCTTAACGCTCGTTAACTAAATTCTCCCTCTTCTCACCCCAATATTCTAAGCAAAATCATATACCCGGCCGTTCCTGCGGCTATCGACCACATCATGTTTCTGCGCCATGCGTGGACGGCGATGGTGATGATGACACCTGATATTTGGGCAATGGTGTCGGCTGGTAACGGGAGGGGGCTGCCGGCTGTCCCTGCGAAGGAAATGTTCCTCAGGCAATACACCACCAATAGGGCGAAGACGGAGGGCGGCAGCACCTTGCCCAGGTAGAGGATGTAACGGGGCGTGGGCTTGCCGGGACGGAAGACCAGGAAGGGGAGGAAGCGGGTGAGCATCGTTGCCGCCACGCCTGCCGCCACCATGATGACTTGTTGGGATATGCTCATTTTCTTGTTGCGGGTTGATGGTTGTGGGTGTCGGGTTCTCTCGTCTCCAGCTTGCCCCTTATCATCGTGAGGAACACGAGCATCACCGCCATACTGGGGATGATGAAGCTCTCGGAACCGAAGATGATGAGGCAGAGGGTGGTGAGCGCCAGTCCAGAGACAGAACTGACGTGGCTCTTCTCGCGCAGCCAGTTGTCGGCGAAGATGGCGGTGAACATCGCCGTCAGTACGAAGTCGAGTCCGCGGAGGTCGAAGGTGAGCAGCGGTCCGATGAGTCCGCCCACCGTGGCGCCTATCACCCAGTAGGTCTCGTCGAGCCAGGTGATCCACAGCAGGTACCATCCCCGGTCCACTCCCTCGGGCACCTCTGCCGCGCTGGTGAGTGCGAAGGTCTCGTCAGACATCCCGAAGATGAGGAAGAACTTCTTCCATCCCAACCCCTTGTATCTCTCCAGCATCGACAGTCCGTAGAACAGGTGTCGGGCGTTCACCATCAGCACCATCAGGAAGGTTTGCAGCGGATGGAAACTGCCTAATAGCATATTGCCCACCAGGAACTCTGCGCTCCCGGCGTACACGGTGATGGCGAGTAGCATGGGGTAGAGGAAGCTGAACCCAATCTCGTGCATGTAGATGCCGTAGGTGAGCCCCAGGAACCCATATCCCGCCATGATGGGGAGGGAGGCGTGGAAGGCGTATGTAAAGGATTTCTTCATCGTGTATATTCTGGCAAAACCTGAATGATTTGTCGGTTGGCAAAGGTAGTGATTTAATCCGAAACAAGCAAATATTTCTTGGCGTTTCTTTTGCAATCTCAGGATAAATGCTTACCTTTGCCGAACATTAATGAAAAAACAAAGAAAACAATGGAATATATGTCACAGGAAGGCTACGACGAACTCGTGGCCGAACTACAGCACATGATGAACGTGGAACTGCCCGCCGTGCGCGACGCCATCGCCGAGGCGCGCGACAAGGGCGATCTCAGTGAGAACTTCGAGTACCATGCCGCCAAACGAGAGCAGGGCAAGCTCTTGGGCCGCATCCGATTCAAGCAGAGGGTGCTGGAGCACGCCCGCGTCATCGACAAGTCGAGGCTGCAGAGCGACACCGTGGGACTGCTCAGCAAGGTGAAGATTACCAACCTCGGCAACAAGTTCAGCATGACCTATACCATCGTCAGTCCCCACGAGGCCGACCTCCACAGCGGCAAGATTTCCATCAAGTCGCCCATCGCCCAGGCATTGCTGGGCAAGAAGGCAGGCGACGAGGTGCAGGCAAGAGTGCCTGCCGGCTTGCTCAAGCTGAGGATCGACAGCGTGGAGTTGTAGGATTTTTATGCAGCTTGCCTCTTCTGCTTCACCAGCAGCGAGGCACCGATGCTCACCACCAGTACCGCCACGATGAAGAGCAGCGAGGCGATGGCGTCTATCTCCACCCACTCATGCACGAGCATCTTCACACCGATGAACACCAGCAGCACGCAGACACCCGTCTTGAGGTAGCGGAACTTGTCGGCGATGGCGGCGAGGAGGAAGAACATGGCGCGCAAGCCCAGGATGGCGAAGATGTTGGAGAAGAATACCACATAGGGGTCGAGCGACACGGAGAAGACGGCGGGGATGCTGTCGAAGGCGAAGATGAGATCGCTGAACTCGATGACCAGCACCGTGACGAAGAGGGGCGTGAGCAGCCATCTGCCTCCCTGGCGCAGGAAGAACTTGTCGCCCTCAAACTGCGGGTGCATCCTGCCTGTCTTGGAGAGGAACCGCACCAAGGGATGCTTCTCCACGTCGATCTCCTCCTTCTTGTTGCGGTTCACATACATCTTGATGCCACTGTACACCAAGAGCACGCCGAAGAGGAGCAGAACCCAGTCGAAGCGGCTGATGATGGCGGCACCGAGGAAAATGAAGATGAAGCGCAGCACGATGGCTCCGAGGATGCCCCAGTTGAGCACGTGCTGGTATTCGTTCTTGCCCACGCCGAAGGAGGTGAAGATCATCATCATCACGAAGAGGTTGTCCACCGACAGGGTCTTCTCGATGAGATAGCCCGAGATGTAGGAGATGGTCATGTAGTGACGGTATTGCTGCAGGCTCGCTTCGAAGTCGTCGGGGTTGAGCTTCAGGTGAGCCGCATAGCGGGAGGCGACAGCCTGGAGGTCTTGCATGTTCTCGATGCCATGCACCATGTCGCCGTGGAACCACAGGAAGACGGAGAAGAGGAGGGCGAGGCCTATCCAGATGCCCGTCCATGTGCCTGCCTCCTTGATGGAGACCACGTGTGCCTTGCGGTCGATGACCAGCATGTCTAATACCAAGATGGCGGCTATGAAGAGGATGAAGCCTGCCAAGAATAAGATTTCGTTCATTTTCTAATACTATAATATAATTGGTGTAAGTCTTATTGATATTTCTCCAGTATCTTGTTGAGCAGGAAGGTGGCGTTCTGGTTGCGCGCCACGCCCGGCTGAATCCTGTAGGTGTAGGTCACGTCCGTGCCCAGGTCTATCTCGAAGCAGAAGTTGTGGAACTTGCCCGAAGGGTCGTTCTCCATCTTCGACAGTTCCAGGTCGTGGGTGGCGATGATGCCGCTCACGGGCAGATGGGAGATGGCTTCGAGGAACCGGCGCGAGCCGTTCAGCTTGTCGAGCGAATTGGTGCCCTTCAGTATCTCGTCGAGGATGATGAGCGTGCGGAGGCGTTCGCTCTTGCCGTCGTCCTCCTGACAGAACTTCAGAAGCTCCTCCAGGCGTATCAGCTCGGCATTGAAGTAGGAGATGCCGTGGGTGAGGTCGTCGGTGGTGCGCATGCTGGAGAAGAGGCGGAAACGGGAAACCCGCAGTTGGTCGGCGAATACCGGCATTCCTGCCATCGCCAGGATGTAGTTCACGCCGAGCGAACGGAGGAAGGTGCTCTTGCCCGCCATGTTGGCTCCCGTGATGATATAGTAGTGGGAGTCGCGGATGGCAAAGTCGTTCTTCACCGCCTTGGCACCGAGGAAGGGATGGTAGAGGTTCTTTGCCTCGAATACGATTTCGGGAGAGTCGGTGGATGAGTCGCTCTCCGTTTCTCTTTCATTGCTTTCCACCAGTTCTGCATCGGTAGCCTCGGGGTGGTTGTAGCGATAGTCTGCCATTGACACGAGGGCATCCATCTCGCTGATGATGTGCATCCATTCCTCCATCCTCACCATATAGGTTCTCTTCCATTTCAGGAAGCGGCGCACGAGGAAGAAGTCGCTGAGCAGGAAAGCATCGGTGAAGAAGAGACCGAGGAAATTGCCGCGGCGGTCATATCCCTTGAGGATTTCTTCCAACTGGGCGAAGGAGGGTAGGGCGTCGGCAAGGGAAGCTTGCATCTGCTTTCCCTGCTCACTATGGAACTCACGTTGGGCGATAAGGCGGAGTATCTGCGAGTAGGCGATGAGCTGGTGACGGAGCTTTCCGCCGTTGCTGTCTATCTTGTCGAGGGTCTGCTTGCAGACGGAGAACACCACGATGTATTGCACCATCACCCACCACAGGGGGATGTTGGTGGAGATGAGGTTGAAGACAGACAGTAACACGCTGCCGCATACACCTATTATCAATAGCCAGCCTATGAGGAGCGAAACCGTCGAGCCAAACCATCCCGGCACTTCCATCGCCGATACCTTCTCCATGGCATCCGCCACGGCAGCAGAGTCTATCTTCCTGTCTTGGTTCTTGTTCCTCTCTCCAAGGGCGAGGAACTCCATTCGCCAGTTTTCATTCTTCTCTTCACTCATCTCCAGAATGGCCTCCCATCTCCTTTTGATTTCCTCGAAGGCGAGGGGAGTGGCAGGGGTGAGGAAAGAGGCGAGGACATCGGAGCCGTCCGTGGTGATGGTGCGGCAGATGCGGTTGTAGAGCGAGTTCTTGCCGAAGATGTCGAGGTCGAAGGCGTAGGGATGTTTCGGGTCCTGGTACTGTTCGCCCGTCTCGAATGGGGAGAAGTCGCCCTCCCATGCCTTGATCTCGTCTTGATATACTTTGAGCAGGGCGGAGAGATGTTCCATCCTCTCCTTGTTCCTGTCGTCGAATTGTCTGATGATGAGGTAGGCGGCGAGGCACGCTGCCGCCCCTGCCAGCCAGAGACGAGTGTCGCCGTCGAGGGCGAAGTAACACACCACACAGGCGATGATGCCGACGAATGTCAGTAGTTCGCCCAAGACAAAGCCGTTCGTCTTGCGCTTCAGTGCCTCCACTTCCGAGGCGTATTGCCCAGCCTGCTGCTGGTACCTTTTCTTGATGTTGTTGGTTTCTGTTATCATCATGCTTCTCATATGTCTTTATTCCTCTATCTTCCAGCCCTCGATGTTCCCCTTCGTGGAGTCGAAGTTGATGCCCACTTTGGTGACGGGCTTGCCGCAGAGGGCGA
>CAVCCB010000025.1:0-3666 GCA_963600595.1 Subdoligranulum sp. APC924/74
TAGTGCAAATTATTTCGTCGACTATATTTTTTACTCTGTAAAAATGTGGAGCTAAGACGATTTGTACTTCGTAAAGAAGGAGAATCTACCTGTACATTATATAAATGAGACAATACCGTTTGCATAAAGAACAGTAAGTCATATTTTACTCAAAATAAATAGGGGCTGCATTCGGTAACGGTGCCGATTGCAGCCCTTGTTGCATATTTGTTCTTCTTAGATCTTGTGTCATTTGTAAGATGCAGGGTAATATTATTCGGACCATCGGCAGACTTAATCGTTCGTATGCAGCCTACGCAAAAATTAAACGATTATGGAAAAAGAAAGATTGTTGCCTGTATCTGCTTTGATAGAAGCCATGGGCGTAGCTTTGAAAAGACTCGTTGTCGACGAGAAAGTACACAATGACATTATGCAAGAAGTTGCAGGAAGTATAGAGCATGTGCTAAATCGTCCTCGCAAAATAGCCTTCCTGAAAGGAAATGACGTAGATGATTGCATTGCTGTGGAAAATGTGGCATGGCTTGAAGCTGATGGTAGCTACACAAAGTTTCATTGTGTTGACGGAAGAACGCATATGTTGACAGCCAATCTTGTTTCCGCTTTACGCCAGTTGGTCGCCAATGGCTGGGATTGCTTTGTCCGTATCCATAAGTCGTATGCGGTAAACATTCACCATATCAAGTCAAAGATTGGAAATGTTTTGCAAGTAGGCAAAGCCGATTTGGCTGTTGGTAGAGCTTATCGTGAGTTCTTTGGAAAACATATCTTCTCACTGAGAAAATTAGGTTGAGTTTGTCGTTTGTGTGCCAGTTCGCACTGTTTGTATGACATGTTTTCAATTCGTTGAATCTTCTTATATCTTTGCAATATCAACGTTGAGAGGCGGGTCCTGAAAAGCCTAATAGTAAATGAGTAAGGAGAATTTAAAGGATATAATATGCAAATTCAATTAAGGGAATTCGGCAATGATTCTGTTAGAATTATAAAAGCCAAAAGAGCTTATGACAAATTGTATTTTTATTTAGTTCGAGCTAAATTCGCATTAGAGGAATTACAATTTGCTAAAACGAATAATTTGTTAACTTCACCTCAATATCAAAAAGGTATAAATCAATTCGTTAAATGGTTCAATACATTGGATAATGTTGATGTCGTTTATTCTAATGTAACAAAAATCCTTCAGCGTTTTGAGGATGAAGAGGTTATTTTGATTAACGATGAACTTAAAGGTGAACCTAATGATTATGCTTTTGTTGTAAATGGAAATGCCAAACTTGAGATCCATCTTTGCGCAGAATTTTGGAACATAAATGAGGAAGATGACAGATATGACACATGCATAGGCACTATCCTTCATGAGTTAACACATCTTGTTTGTTGTGTAAATGATATTACATATGACATTAATGAATGTCAAGCTTTAGCCTCATGGGAAAGCATAGACAATGCGAATAATTATGAGTATTATATTGAAGAATTCAAAAGGTTTTAATTATGGCAATCGACACAACTCCTTCGCAGGTAGCAACCAGTGCGTTGCAGGCGATACCCTTCGGCAGTATGATCGGAGGTCCGTTGAAAGCATGCATCGAAGCGCAAGCTATGGCTGCGCAGACATCATGGCAGTTTATTCAAGAAGTAGGATTGAACACCGACCCTAATACAGGTCAGAAAGAGGCTGTGAACGTCTCGTTCCAGTTTATGCAGAACGGGCGTATGGTTCAGTTGAATGTTCCGCTGTTGACGATTGTGCCTATTCCGTACATCGCCATCCACGATATTGACATCAATTTCAAGGCGAACATTTCCGCATCCTCTTCAAGTGTTAGCGAGCAATCCAGCAGTTCGTCTCTTGATGGTAGTACGGAAGTAAGTACTGGCTTGAAGATTGGTCCATTCCACATGGATACCAAGATGAACGCCAACTACTCGTCCAAGAAAGACTCCAAGGCTATGCAAGACTCCAAGTATAGCGTGGAATATACGATGGACGTGGCGGTAAAGGCAGGACAAGACAGTATGCCGGCTGGTCTTGCCAAGGTGCTTGAACTCCTCGGCAGCTCTCTCGATGTTTCCGACCCAGAAGGAACTTTGGAAGTGAGCGCCCGCGAGTTGATACTTCCTGATGAGAAATATGCCAAGGTCTCTCTTATTGCAACATATAAGAACAACAAGGGAATCTTTGAACCACAGGCTATCAAGATTGACGGCGTGACAGGCAGGGTAAGTGATGACAGTGTAGTCTTTGAACTTACCAAGGCAGACAAGTACACTGTAGTAGCAGGCAAGAAGAAGGTTGAGGTAGATGTGCAGGATGCCAAGCCCGACGCCCAGACAGATGTCCCTAACCAATAATCAAACGTAAATAAAGGAATCTTATGGCTCAACTAAGTACTATCATCAGTTCGATACTCCGTGATATGATAGTGGCGCAACATGAAGCAAACATGTACGCCATGTCTTTGGAGGAAGTCTATAAGCAAAATGGCCGTTTGGAGCAGTTCGCTCTTCCGACGGTAGCCGTTGGCGAAGTAGAACTAGACTTGCATTATGGTGTGAACAGTGACTCCGTTCAGACAGAACAGTATGAAATCAACTATCCGCAGTTGCGCAAGGTGGCAAAACAGGTAAGCAAAGACTGTGCTGAGGCTATCGTAAAAAACACGCTTCCTGTATTGCTGTCACTCTTTCCAGACAATGGGACGGACAGTGGCGCTCAAGTCTTGGCGAAATTTGCGGCAGACGAGAATTTGAAAAGGAAGTATAAGGACTTTTTGAGCCGTAAGATTCTGAAAGCGATGCAGATGAACTCCGCTGCTCTCACCAAGGATGATGGAAGTGTCAACGACAGTGTTCTGCTTGACTGTATTCTTGCCGTATGTGATGAGAAACTCCTGGGACATGAAGACTTGCAAGTGCTTTTCAATCGACCAGGAGGGGAGGATACTCGCAAAAAGGTGCGCGATAACTTGGAGACGTTCTTGACGAACACAATGCCAACCATCTTGAAAGATGTCAATTTGAAAAGCAAGCGTATCATACCTTCTATGGATGTGACATTGAACTCAGACGAATTGGCAATCTTGCCTCAGGAATGTATTCATACCTTGCATTTCCATGTTTCTCCCAACAACATCAAACTATATTCTGAGGAATAGAAGGATGGATAAACATTGTAGAACCATAAAATTGGATTATTATGCCTAAAGGAAAAGACGTAAAACGAACAAGCAGTCAAGTGATGGAGTTGAAGGACCTTATTTCCGGTCCTTTGGCAGCAACGATAGATGCAGACTCCATAGCCACAAGACGCTACTTGAGCTATCTCATGGAGCTGGCTTTCGATTCATACGACAAGGAGACTGGTAAGGCGGGGGAGTTGCGGATGCTTGAGTTCAATTACCAAAGCCATGATGTGGATGGTACCCACCAGCAACAGGTGAGAATACCATTGTTGACATTGGTTCCTCTTCCCTTGCTGCAAGTGAAAGAAGCCGACTTCGATTTCGACATCCAGATAGTGGACGCTCTGAGCGCTGATACGGATGCCACTTTCTCTTTGAAAAATGGGGCTACTCCTCGGGAGGTGGCTGCAGAGGGAGTAAAACTTAGAGTATCAATGGCTTCGGCAAAAGTAGAAGATTCTTACAAGGGGAATTATCG
>CAVCCB010000025.1:3676-21050 GCA_963600595.1 Subdoligranulum sp. APC924/74
ATCGTCAATCGCTCACCGCCAACATGAAAGTGAAGGTGAGGATGGCGCAGGCTGATATGCCTGGAGGTTTGGCTAACCTCCTGCATCTTACAACCAACAATTTGCAGATGGAAACAATAGAAGAAAGAAAGGAGTCAAATCATGATATACAATAAGCACGCACAGCAAATGCCAGGCATGGATTGCCCACAATGTGGTAAGTTCATACCGACTACCATCACCGAATTGCTGACATCAGGACATTTGCGTTGTCCTTATTGTCTGTTGAAATTAGACATCGACCGGCACAAGTCGGCAACGGCTTTGAAAGCCCTTGCCAAGGTGGAGTCTGCACAGAGGAGAGTGGAAAGTACAAGTAAGTTTAATTGAAGGAAGTAAACAGAGGAATTATGCAAACATTAAAAAGAGGTGCATCTGGCAATTATGTAGAATTGCTTCAGCGATTGCTCAGCAAAAAGGGTTATCAAGTAGGGGCAGACGGAATGTTCGGAAAAGAAACCGAAGTGGCAGTTCGTGAATTTCAGAAAGTCTACGGACTTGCCTCCGATGGCATTGTCGGGAAAAGTACCTGGGATATGCTACAAAGGGAGAATGCGCAGTCTTTGGGGGCATTGCGTCTAACGGAATCCGATTTCAAGCACGCAGCTGGACTGCTTGGCGTGGAAGTGGCTGCCGTTAAGGCAGTGCTTGAAGTGGAAACAGGCAACAAGGGTGGTTTTCTTGCGGTCGGTAAACCTACGATTCTGTTTGAGGGGCATATCTTTTGGAGACAGTTGAAGAGCCGAGGCATCAACCCTGTAAAATATCAAAAAGGCAACGAAGACATCCTCTATCCTAAGTGGACGAAGGTGCATTATCAAGGTGGCATGAAAGAATACGGTCGTCTGGAGCGTGCAAGGCTCATCCATCGTGAAGCTGCCGATTCATCTGCCAGTTGGGGACTTGCCCAGATGATGGGCTTCAATTATCAGATGTGTGGTTGCAAGACTGTCAATGATTTTGTGGAGCAGATGATGGAAAGCGAAGGCAAGCAGTTGGAACTCTTTGTTCGCTTTATCAAGGGCAACCGATGGGATGCCTATCTTCGTAATCTCGATTGGAAAGAGTTTGCCCGGCATTATAATGGGTCTGGATATGCACAGAACCATTATGACAAACGACTCGAAACTGCTTATGCAAAATACAAGGATGGTTAGGTTGGCATATTGCAGTTATTGCCCGGCAAGTGGTGTACACTCGCCGGGCAGGTAATGTACACTCGTACATCAGCTGTTGGGCGGTCTGGTATATTATCTTTCGCTAAGATGGCTGCTATGTGTGGAAAGGAAACATGCTCCTTGCGACTCATAAAATCTGCAACAAGTTCTTGATTTCCGCAGCATCTTTCCCCATGGCTTGAGCTATGACTTCTATGGCCATTCCGTTGGCCAACATGACTTGTGCCATGGACTTGAGCTGGTTGTCCTTCTCGGTGAGCTGGTTGTCCTTCTCGGTGAGCTGGTTGTCCTTCTCTGCCAGTTCCTTGTCCATTGCTTCCAGTTGCTGCGTCTTTACCATCAATTCTGTGTCCCTATGCTCTATGGCGGAAAAGTACTCGTCCTCCACGTTCATGTCCATCCGCAGCTCGGCATTGGCAGTGGCGGCGGTGAGTCGGCGGAGGAGATACATCATGTCATCGTCGCCTTCATATTTGGTCTCGTCCAGAAGGATGACCTGCCGGTTCTTCTTGTCGCGGTAGCTCTGGTCAAAGACACTCAGCACCTTGTCGAGATGATTGTTGATCTG
The DNA here is from genome assembly GCA_963600595.1 of Subdoligranulum sp. APC924/74. Classification (GTDB taxonomy): domain Bacteria; phylum Bacteroidota; class Bacteroidia; order Bacteroidales; family Bacteroidaceae; genus Prevotella. Next base: position 5,462 of record CAVCCB010000025.1, read on the forward strand.
GCCGTGCAGCAAGGGAATTTGCACGATGATGCTGTCGTGCGTCAGGCTGCCGATGAACGGGTCTTCCATCGCCTTCTCCACCACCTCACCCTCGTAGTCGTAGGCATTGTGCTTGACGTATACCACGGGCTTGTCCACATGGCCCACTCGGTGCCCTAAGAGATAAATCGCCACCATGGGTGCGGCGTATCCCTCGTGTTCTCCTTCTTTCGCAATGTTCTCGGGCGTGAGATACTGGGCGCCCAAGTATTGGCGGAAACGAAGCGTTTCCGTCTCCAGCCACGTCTTTTGCAGCTCTATCAGGATGAGTTTCTCCTTGCCGTTCTGGTCCCTGACCTTGGCGGCAAAGTCTATGCGGAACATCGAGAGCGTGTCTCGGGTGGTGTTCGTATGCTCATGGCGGCGGATCTCTACGCTCAGCACCTCCTCCTTGAGCAATGCTGAAAGAATGGTCCTGGCGATGCGTTCGTCCTCCATGAGAAACTTGAACACAGAGTCATAAATCGGGTTGGCTACGTTGATAATCATATTCTTGTCCTCCTATTCTTTTTAGTTCATTGTACGGCTCTGCAAAAGTACGGTTTTATTTTCTTATCTCCAAATCTTCGGCAACAATAATAAGGGTCACGGATGAAAATCATCAGAGCTCGTCGATTATCTTGTTAATAGTTTCCAGCATGCCTGGAAGCTTGTTTTTGACAACATCAAAAACGATGCTTTCATCAATGTCAAAATAATGGTGGGCTATAATGTCGCGGATTCCCATAACTCCTTTCCAGTCAACTTCCGGATATTTTACCAAAAGTTGCTTGTTTGTCATTTTGTCTATACCTTTGACGCTTTCTCCTATTGCAAGAATCAGCATGCATGTACTTTCCAGACGCTCCATGCCAGCTGGAGAAAGCAGATAGTATTCTGAATCATCAATTCCTTTCGAATTATTGACGATTCGCTCTATTGCAGTAGCTGTTCTTTTGAGAGAATAGTAAAGTAATTCTTCGTCACGCATAAATCCCGTCTCTTTGAATTCTACTTAAAAGCATGGGGTTCATATTCTTTCTGAGTCTCACAATGTCAACTGACCTGCCAAACAATTCCTGCAAGTCTTCCTTGATATGAACCATCGTAAACAAATCTGGCTTTTTCATTTCCACGCAAACATCCACATCGCTATCTTCAGTCTGTTCATTTCTTGCCACAGAACCAAAGATACCAATTCTGATGATGCCATAGATATTCGACATCGAAGCCTGATACTTGCGCAGTATAGCCATATAGTCTTCTCTTGTTTTCATGCCGCTCAATATTTTAATGGAACATTGTTTATCATGAACTTCTGCTTTGACAGTGCAAAAGTACGGTTTTATTTTCTTATCTCCAAATCTTTGGCAACAATAATAAGGGTCACGGATGAATTTTGTTTTTTGTCACACACGGATCCCCCACGCCTCCCTCATCGCCGAAAACCGCAGCTGAAACTCCGTTTTCTGTGAAAGTTTTCTTGCAGAATGCGCCCTCTATATATAATTAAGGTGTAAATGCCATTTTGAAAACTTCCTATACTATAGCGGTTTTAATTTCGGGTTTTCTTGAAAATAATTGCTTTTTTTCTTGGAAGCTATTGATAAAATTCCTATCTTTGCATCAACAAAAAGAACAAAAGATTTCTGGAAACGGAAACGTGTAAGGGACGGAAACGAAGGGAGGAATAAATGAACGGAAGTTTAACAACTTAAAAGATTACGACTATGGCAAAGACTCCAGTTAAAATAGAGATAGACGGTTACAAGGAGCGTGAAGTACTGATGGTAACTTACGATTTCGACCAGGCAACCGATGTAGAAGGACAGATGTCAGGCATCCCCCGCGGAGGCAAGATCACCGTCCGGGTAAAAGCCCACAACGATGGCACACCCGATTTGCTGGCATGGATGACAGAGCGCAACTTGCCAAAGAACGGCACCATTACCTTTAATGAGACCAAGACGGGCAAGGTAATGAAGACCATCAAGTTTACCAACGGCTATTGCGTCAACTTCGAGGAGAAGTGGGAAGACAAGCAAGGCCATTACGAGGAAATCGTCATCACCTGCAAGGACATTGAGTTCGGCTCGGTGAAGTTCGAGAACGAGTGGGCATAAAACAAGCCCGCTCCCCCTCACAACACAAACTTCATTGTTTAACATTCTAAAGAATACGACTATGGCAGAGAATACAACCCCCGTAACGCTGTCAGTAAAGGATTTCGAGACACGCGAAGTAATGTTGGTCAACTACAAGTTTGACCAGACAACAGACAGAGAAGGACAGATCTCCGGCATCCCGCGCGGTGGCAGAATCACAATCCGGGTAAAGGCAATGAACGACGGCAACAACCAGTTGCTCCAGTGGATGCTCGCTCCCAATGACCCACGCGACCTGAAGGTGACCTTCTTCAACACCATCGACGGTTCCACGATGAAGGAGCTGGAAGGAAAAGGATGCTACTGCGTACACTACAAGGAGAAATGGGAAGACGGTCAGGACCATTTCGAGGAAATGGAGATCGTCTGCCAGGAACTGAAGAACGGCCCCGTGGCGTTTACCAATCCTTGGAAGTAAAAAATGCAATCAGAATTTCTGATGCTTGCCAAGACTATTCATAACCATACAAATGCACTTTAATTGTATTAAACCTTTTTATAACATATGGGGTCCCCGGGCTGCGAGAGGCAGGCCGGGGATATTTGTGTTTTGCCAATGTGCATTTTTTTTCAGCATGTATCTCAAAATAATCGGCGGAGTTCTTGGCGGGTGCTGTTATTTTTCTTAATTTTGCACTGTCAAAAACATAAACGATACAAACATTCAAAGCATATATATATGATCAAGAATCTTCTTTTTGATATGGGCGGTGTCATTTTCAATCAGGATACGGAAGAGGCGTTCCGCCGTTTCCGCGGGGTTGGAATAGACACGGATTACTACATGGGCAAATACGGGCAAAAGGATTTCTTCCTTGACCTGGAGGCGGGCAATATAGACGACCGGGAATTCTGCAGAAGGATGTCCGAGGTGGTTGGCAGGTCTGTGTCATGGGAAGAGGCGCAATATTGCTGGTTGGGGTATTTCGACGGAGTGCCCGGAGAGAGGCTCCGCCATCTGGAGGCGTTGCGTAAGGACTATCATATCTGCCTGTTGAGCAACACCAATCCTTTCATCATGGCTTATACCCGAAGCAGTCGTTTCTCTGACGAAGGGAAGCCCATCACCGATTTCTTCGACACCCTCTTTTGCAGCTATGAGATGAAGTGTTGCAAGCCGGCTGACGAAATATTTTTGAAGGCGATGGAGCAGGACAGTATGTGTCCCGGGGAGTGCCTGTTCGTGGATGACAGCCAGGCAAATTGCGATGCGGCGGAGAGGCTGGGGATCCATGCCCTCCACATTGAGTCTAATTCCGACTGGATGCCAGGGGTGAGTGAAATTGTTCGGCGGAACATGTAGGTGGTGAAGCAGAAAAAGTGGATAGTCAAGGAAGTGTGATGCCAATTTAGTAATGCTAAAATATAGCTTGGTATTCACGGAAATGAGGAAACACCCTTCACCCTTCACCTTTTGCCTCGGAGTGCCCATAAATAGGGCGTTTGCAGGGGTGAAGGGTAGTCGGCCACCCTTCACCCACCCTTCACCACCCTTCACCCTCATCGGAATAAACGGCGTTGTGTCTTGATTTTCATAAGGTGAAGGGTGGGTGAAGGCTCCGCCGCAACCCTTCACCTCTCGAATCCCCTTTGTTTATGGGCGTTCTGAGCCAAAAGGTGAAGGGTGAAGGGCAAAAGAAGAAATGTAATATTGCCCGGAGATTTTGCTGCGCCTTGTGCGGAAAACTGCTCGGCTATGGCGGTTTTTTGCCCCACTATGGCAGTTTTTTGCCCTTTCTAAGGCACCTTCAAATCTTTCCCACTTGGAGGGGCAGGCAATCTTGATTGCCGTGAAGACGTATTTTAAGAGGGAATTCAATTCGTAGGTCATGACCGACGGAATTCAGTAATCAGTTATAACCAGTGGAATACAACTTATAAATGAAAGAGCCTTCTGAAATTTCTTTCAGAAGGCTCTTGCGGAGAGAGAGGGATTCGAACCCCCGGTACCTCTCAGTACGCCGGTTTTCAAGACCGGTGCATTCGACCACTCTGCCATCTCTCCAAAGATTCGGCTTGAATGACTATAGCTTGTTTTGTTAAGCGGTTGCAAAGGTACGGCTATTTTCTGACTCTACCAAATTTTTTTCGATGTTTTTTTAGAAAATATCAATAAAATATGTAAAAATGCGCAGAAATAGGGCGAAAACGGCTTGTTTTGTTTAAAATATTGAGGGCGAAACATGGAAAAAGGGCTGCCGCTGCAGCCCCAACCTTGATAACCTTAAATCTAATACTATGAAAAACACACTGCAAATTTAAACATTTTCATGGAAAGACTTGTCCAATTATCGGAAAATATGATTTGTGCTTGGTGCTTTTAACTTCTTTTTAGAAATTCTCGCTCCATAAATTCCTCGTATAGGGGCTTTGCAAGGATTTTTGCATCGGGGTGTGGGGCGCCTGTCGTTCCCAGGGCACGGAGGTCAAAGAAATGTTGCCAGTCGCTTACGAATGCCGTATGTACCAGTTCGGTGTTGCAGTCGAGTGGCAGGATGACGCGGGCTTCCTGGGGCTTGCAGCCAGCTTCGATGAGCTTCATGTAGGCAAATTCTGCCGCCATGTTGCCGAACAGCCAACAGTCCAGCTTGCTCCATCGTGAGGTGTTTTCTTCTGTTATGTCCTTGCTGTATGCCGTGAGGGCATCTTGAGAGAATGCTTCCCCCTCTGCAAAGCCGTCTGTCTCTGCTACCCATGTGGGCAGGTTGATGGAGATTTCGTTGCCAAACTTGTTCTTGGAGTAGTTGCAGTAGCGCGTACTCTGCTCTGCCATCGAGTTGGCGCGATGGCGGTTGTATTCCCGGGTGATGGCAATCTGTGTGGTGAAATGTACTGTAATGCGGCGCTCGTGCTGCTCTGTCGGTTCGCTCAGGTATTTCAGGTCATCCAAGCTCTTGTTCTCTGCGAGAACACGCAGGTTGGTGGTGATGAAATCCTTTCCCTCCACTGTGTTGCAGCGTGAGAAACGGTTGGTGAGATACAGCGGCAACTCTCCGTGCTTGCAGGTGAGGTGTACGGTGCCGTGTTCCAGCATGGCGAAGTGTTCGCTGGCTATCATGCGTTCCACGAATGGCTGTGCCGAGGTTTCGTTGGCTCGGTCCTCGCTTTTATAGCATACTCTTCCGGCGCGTTCTATCTGTTTGTAGATGCCTGCCTCTCCTGTGTTTTGCTCCCATATTTCGTAGGATGGTCTGATAATCTTCATGATGATATATTTTGATTTTTTTGGCTGCAAAGTTACCACTTATTTTTAAAACTATTAGTATCTTTGCAGACAAAAAACATAAATTCATATGGAAATTAAGCCAATAGCGAGATTTCACTCGCCTTTCACCAGTAAGTTTGGCATTCCGAAACAGGCTGGACTTGTCTCGGAATTGGAGGGGACTATCGTCTTTGAGCCGGAATATCGCAACCGGGATGCTCTCCGGGGCATTGAGGAGTTTGATTATCTGTGGCTGGTGTGGGAGTTCTCCGCCAACCGTCATGCGGCAAAGAGTCCTGTCGTGCGTCCGCCCGTCTTGGGAGGTAATGAGAAGGTTGGTGTTTGGGCGACCCGTAGTCCATTCCGGCCCAACAATCTCGGGCTTTCCTCTGTGCGCCTCTCTCATGTGGAGTGGGAGGGTAGCTTGGGTCCGGTCGTTCATGTGCAGGGTGCCGACCTGATGGATGGCACGCCCATCTTTGACATCAAACCGTATATTGTTTATGCTGACTGTCATCCTGAGGCACGCAGTGGCTTCGTGGATTACCGCAAGTGGAAGAAACTGGAGGTGGAGATTTCTGATGATGCCGCTTTTTTCCTTTGTGAGCGTGGCATCGCTGGCTCCCAGTTGGCAGTCTTGAAGGAGGTTTTGTCGCAAGACCCGCGCCCGCATTACCAGAATAATCCGGAGAAGGTGTACGGAATGCCCTATGAGGGTGTGGATGTTCACTTCCGGGTGTCGGATGGGAAACTGACGGTTCTCCCTGTCTGATGCAGGGAGTTGTGTGAAAAGAAAAAAAGGCGGCCTCCAAATGGAGAACCGCCCTAATGAAAGGAGGAGTGGTACCACCAGGAATCGAACCGGGGACACAAGGATTTTCAGTCCTTTGCTCTACCAACTGAGCTATGGCACCATTGTTGTTATTTGCGGTTGCAAAGGTACAACAATTCTTTCAATCCCCCAAATTAAAGCCAAGACTTTTTATTGCAGTTAGCTTTTATTAACACTTTTGCTGCGTTTCATGCCTACGAAGAGTTCCGGAGTCAGTGCACTGCGCTTCAGAAAGTGTTCCTTTGCCATGCGGCTGTCGTCTGTTTGTTTAATGTGATTATTGCAATGGATTCCAACCTTGTGCCTTCAGCTCGAACTCCTGGTTGTCGCGGGTTACGAGCATCTTGCCAAGGCTGTCCTTGCAGATGTAGCCAATCTGTTTCACTCCCTCGATTTCCTCTATCTTGGCATGGTCGCCGATGGGGACGGTGAAGAGCAGTTCGTAGTCTTCGCCGCCATTCAGTGCGCAGGTGGTGAGGTTCATGTTGAATTCCTCCGCCATGACTGCAGTCTGGTAATCGATGGGGATGTTCTTCTCGTAGACGCGGCATCCGCAGTGGCTCTGTTCACAGATGTGCATCAGTTCGCTGCTGAGTCCGTCGCTGATGTCGATCATAGACGTGGGGTGGATGTTCGCCTCTCTCAGCTTGGCCAAGATATCGCCCCGTGCCTCGGGTTGCAGCTGGCGCTGGAGCAGGTATTCCTTGCCGGAGAAGTCGGGCTGGAAGTAGCGCATGTCTGCCAATTCCCGGTTGAGGACAGTCAGCTTCTCGTTTTCTCCTTTAGCCTTCGCTTCCGCTATCTTCTTGCGGATGTCCTCCACTTGTCCGTAGTATACAGACTTCTCGCGTTCCAGGAGCTGGAGACCCATGTAGGCACCGCCCAGGTCGCCCGACACACAGATGAGGTCGGTCTCCCTGGCACCGTTCCTGTATACGATGTCTGCCTTGTCGGCGCAGCCGATGCAGGTGATGCTGATGGCGAGACCCGTGTAGGAAGAGGTGGTGTCGCCGCCCACGATGTCGACGTTCCACTTGTCGCACGCCATACGGAGTCCCTTGTAGAAATCGTCCAGGTCTTCCACCTTGAACCGCTTGCTCAGTGCGATGCTGACGACGAGCTGTTGGGGAGTACCGTTCATGGCAAAGATGTCGCTGATGTTGACCATCGCGCTCTTGTAGCCCAGGTGCTGCAGGTCGATGTAGGTGAGGTCGAAATGCACGCCCTCCATCAGCATGTCGCTGGTGACCAGCACCTCCTTGCCGGGATAGTGCATCACGGCACAGTCGTCGCCCACGCCGTAGAGTGTGGAGGCGTTCTTGTTCTCATGTCCTTTGGTGAGATGGTCTATGAGACCAAACTCACCTAATTTTGCTATATCCAAGACAAATTACAATTTACAATTAATAATTAAGACCTGCGGATCATCTCGCGCATGATCTCCGTCATCTTGGGCTGGGCGGCATTGGCTGCAATCTGCACCTCCTCGTGGCTCACTTCCACGGGGTCGTCGAAGCCGCCGAGATCGGTGATGATGCTGATGCCGAATACCTTGATGCCGCAGTGGCAGGCAACGATTACCTCTGGCACAGTACTCATGCCGACTGCGTCAGCGCCAAAGTTGTGGTACATACGGTACTCTGCAGGGGTCTCGAACGTGGGACCCTGTACGCCTACGTATACGCCGTGCTTCACTTCGATGCCTTTCTCCTGTGCAATCTCGTCAGCGAGGTTGCGCAACTTCAGGTCGTAAGCCTCGTGCATGTCGGGGAAACGGGGACCTGTGGGGAAATTCTTGCCGCGCAGGGGATGCTCGGGGAAGAAGTTGATGTGGTCGTCGATGATCATCAGGTCGCCCACGTGGAACGATGGGTTCATGCCACCGGCGGCGTTGCTCACGAAGAGGGTCTTGATGCCCAGTTCGTACATCACGCGCTCGGGGAATGTCACTTCCTTCATGTCGTAGCCCTCATAGTAATGGAAGCGACCCTCCATTGCCATGATGTCCTTGCCGCCCAACTTGCCGAAAATGAGCTTTCCGGCGTGTCCCTCTACTGTGGAAACGGGGAAGTTGGGAATCTCGTTGTAGGGGATTTCGTAACTGTCAGTTATTTCGGAAGCTAATTGTCCCAGTCCTGTTCCCAGAATGATTGCTGTTTGTGGATTTGTTGTCATCCTTTCTCTTAGCCAGGATGCTGTCTCTTGAATTCTTTCGTACATAGCTTATTATTTTTTCGTTAAAATTATCTTCTTGTTCGAGCATGAAGTTTACCTTGATGGGCAGGGCGTAGATGTTTGCCCTCACCTGTTCGCTCAGTCCCTCTGCCTCCTTGAGTCTCACGGCGTCCTTCTCGGTGGTGATGATGATGCTCTGTGGCGGCATGGAAGCATAGAGGCTGTTGATGCGTGCCACGTCCTTGTGCTTGAACTGGTGGTGGTCGCCGAATGCCAGTGTGGTCATGTCGGCAACCAATGGCTTGAGGTCATGCTCCATTTGTTTGGGGGATGCGATGCCCGTGAGCAACATTACATGGCGCTCTTTCATGTCGGCCAGTGCGAGTGGCTTTTCCGAGAAGACTCCCTTCGGAGTGTCGTAGTCGATGCAGGTGAAGTAGAGCTTTTGGAAGGGATACAGTCCCATTGCCTTTGTCAGCACCCTGAACTCCATCGGCTTCAGGTCCTTGGGGCATTTCGTGACAATCACGATGTCGGCACGGTTCTTTCCGCTCAGCGGTTCGCGCAGTCTGCCTGCCGGCAACACCTTGTCGTAGATGATGAGGCGGTGATAGTCTACCAGGAGGATATTGATGCCTGGCGTGATGTAGCGGTGCTGGAAGGCATCGTCCAGCAGAACCACTTCCACGTCTTTTGTGGCTTCGTCGCTCTGCAGGTTCTGTATGCCCCTGACGCGTTTGGCATCCACTGCTACATAGATGTCCGGAAACTTCCTGTGCATCTGGAACGGTTCGTCTCCAATCTCTGGCATGGTGGTGTCCTTGTCTGCAATGACGTAGCCATGGCTCTTGCGCTTGTAGCCACGGGAAAGGACGGCAATCTTCGCCTTGTCTTGCAATAGGCGGATGAGGTATTCTACATGAGGAGTCTTGCCTGATCCGCCCACCGTGATGTTGCCCACGGAGATGACCGGCAGGCTGAAGCTGCGGCTCTTTTTCAAGCCGATGTCAAAGAGCCAGTTGCGGAACCGTGCCACGGCTCCGTATATCCAGCTCAATGGCAACAGCCATTCGTTGATCTTGATAAGGTCTCCTTCTATTCTCATATACCTTATTATATATAGGCGTATTTTTAGTTGATGTTCAGAATGTAGGGGAGAGCAGCCTGCACGGGTTCTTCTGCCTGAATGCTCTTCAGCCACATGAGGGGAGTGTATAGTTCGCCCATGGTCGTGCGGAGCTGGTCGTCGAGGTAGGTGCTCTGCTTGCTGTTGAACATTTCTGTCAGCTGGGTCATCATGCTCGCTGGTAAGGGGTACTCTGTCGTATGGTAGTCGCTCAGCTTTGCCAGTTCTGCTGCCTTCTTCACAGCATCGTCAAGACCGCCCAGCCCGTCTACGAGCTTGATGTTCTTGGCATCGGTGGCAAGCCATACCCTTCCCTGGGCAATCTTCTCCACCTGCTCGGTAGTCATCTTCCTGCCGTCTGCCACGCGCTTGCGGAAAGTTGCATAGCCTCTGTTCACATATCCTTGCATAACATTCAGCTCTTCTTCGCTCCATGGACGTGACTTTCCGGCTGAGCCGTAGGCACTGTTTCTGTTGGTCTTCACCTCGTCATACTTGATGCCGAGCTTTTGGGTCAGCAGACCGCTGAAGTCGGGGAAGGCTCCGAAGATGCCGATACTTCCAGTGATGGTGGTGGGCTGTGCCATGATGTAGCGGGCTGCCGAACTGATGTAGTAACCGCCCGATGCTGCCACTCCTCCCATGGAGACCACCACGGGTTTCTTCTTGTTGAGCTGGCTGATGGCCCTCCATATCTGTTCCGAGGCATAGGCGCTTCCGCCATGGGAGTTGATGCGCAGCACCACGGCTTTCACGTCTTTGTCTTCTGCCAGTTTGTCCAGGTCCTTGATCACCGTGCCGCCCACGATGCACTCCCCGCTGTTCATGGGAGTCTCTATGTGCACGATGTCGCCCTCGCAATAGTATACGGCGATGTTCTCTCCGTCTTTCTTGTCTGCCACGGCACCGTTTACGTCTTCGATGCTTGCCTGGCTGATCTTCTGGTCTTCAGAAAGTCCCAGTTGTTTTCTCACCACGTCCTTAATCTCGTCGTAGTAACAGAAACCGTCCACCATCTTGCGGGCCTTCAGTTTCTGGGGGGCACTGAAGCGCATGATGCCGTCATCAGCATAGGCATTGAGCGAGTCCTTGCTGATGCCGCGTGAGGAGGCGACATCCGTCAGCATGCTCTGCCAGATTCCACCGATGTATCTTGTCACCTGCTCGCGGTTGGCGTCGCTCATCTTGTCCTCGGTAAATGTCTCGGTGTAACTCTTGAACTTACCTACCTTCACCACGGTGTACTTGACTCCGAACTTGGCGGCGAGGTCCTTGTAGAACACCGGGGTAGATGAGATGCCGTGCCAGTCTATGCCACCCTCAGGGTTTATGTATACTTTGTCGGCAACCGATGCCAGGTAGTAGGCTCCCTGCTCATAATCCTCGCCATAGGCGATGATCCATTTGCCGCTCTTCTTGAAGTCTGCCAAGGCATTGCGTATCTCTTGCAGGGTGGCATAATCTGATTCCAGCATACTTGTTTCCAGGTAGATGCCCTTGATCTTGGCTTCGTTCTTTGCCTTCTTGATGGCTTGGAGTATCTTGTTCATGCTCGTTGTGTTCAGTGCATCTCCCGAGAGTAATGGCAAAGGGTCTTCGCCACTGTCCATCTCGGTAATCTCTCCGTTCAGCTTCAACACCATCACCGAGTTGTCGCTCAGCGAAGGTTTGCTCGAACTGGATGCCATGCCGGCGATGCAGATGGCTCCCAGAATCGTCATGATGATGCCAAAGCCGAACAGTCCGACGATGGTGGCTGCTACATTTTTGAAAAATTGTTTCATAATAGTCTCTTTTATTAATTGGTGTATACATTCCTCTGCAAAAATAGTAAAAAAGAAACAAATGGCAAAGCAATTTCCTTGAAAATACATGAAATGGGAGTAAAATAGCTGCCTTTTGAAAGCAATGTGAGGGGAAAAGGGGCTTCTGCCTTCGGTGTCAGTCCCGACTGACAAATCTGTCAGTCTTGTGCCTTTGGCATAGTTTTGGTAAAAGGGACGGTGACGGTTCGAGGGCCAAATGGCACCGGAACACCGTTACAACAACATTAGATAACAATTAAAAGTAATAGAATCATGAACATTAAACCATTAGCAGACAGAGTGCTGGTACTTCCCGCACCAGCCGAGGAAAAAGTAGGTGGAATCATTATCCCTGATACAGCCAAGGAGAAACCGCAGCGTGGCAAGATCGTAGCCACAGGCAAGGGAACCAAGGATGAGGAGATGATTCTCAAAGAGGGCGACATCGTGCTCTATGGCAAGTATGCCGGCACTGAACTCGAATTTGAAGGTGCCAAGTACATGATGATGCGTCAGAGCGATGTGCTCGCAGTGGTGGAAGAGTAATTAATAATTAAGAATTTAGAATTAATAATTTATAGGGCATTCTTGCTGTCAACTATAAACTGTTAATTATCAACTATAAACTGTCAACTATAAATTTAAAAACAATGGCTAAAGATATCAAATACAATATGGATGCCCGCGACCTCTTGAAGAAGGGCGTGGACCAGTTGGCTAACGCAGTGAAGGTAACCCTCGGTCCTAAGGGCCGCAATGTGGTAATCGAGAAGAAGTTCGGTGCCCCGCAGATTACCAAGGACGGTGTTACCGTAGCAAAGGAAGTGGAACTGGAGGACAAGTTCGAGAACACTGGCGCACAGCTCGTAAAGAGCGTTGCCAGCAAGACGGGTGATGATGCAGGTGACGGTACTACCACCGCTACCATCCTCACACAGGCTATCGTGACAGAGGGTTTGAAGAACGTGACCGCCGGTGCCAACCCGATGGACTTGAAGCGTGGTATCGACAAGGCTGTTGCCGCTGTCGTTGAGTATATCAAGAACCATGCTGAGCAGGTGGATGACAATTATGACAAGATAGAGCAGGTGGCTACTGTCTCTGCCAATAATGACGCTGAGATCGGTAAGCTCTTGGCAGACGCCATGCGCAAGGTTTCCAAGGATGGTGTCATCACCATCGAGGAGAGCAAGAGCCGCGACACCAACATCGGTGTGGTAGAGGGTATGCAGTTTGACCGCGGTTACCTGAGCGGTTACTTCATGACAGATGCTGACAAGATGGAGTGTGTGATGGATAACCCATACATCCTTCTCTACGACAAGAAAATCTCTAACCTGAAGGAGTTCTTGCCTATCCTGCAGCCTGCTGCCGAGAGTGGTCGTCCCTTGTTGGTTATCGCAGAGGATGTAGACTCTGAGGCTCTGACCACATTGGTAGTGAACCGCTTGCGTGGCGGTTTGAAGATCTGTGCAGTGAAGGCTCCGGGCTTCGGCGACCGTCGCAAGGCAATGCTGGAGGATATCGCCGTATTGACCGGCGGTGTTGTCATCAGCGAGGAGAAGGGCTTGAAGCTGGAACAGGCTACTCTTGAGATGTTGGGTTCTGCCGACAAGGTGACTGTGGGTAAGGAGAACACTACCATCGTGAACGGTCATGGCGAGAAGGCAAACATCCAGGATCGTGTTGCCCAGATCAAGAACGAGATTGAGAATACCAAGTCCTCCTATGACAAGGAGAAGCTCCAGGAGCGCCTTGCCAAGCTCGCCGGCGGTGTGGCTGTACTCTATGTGGGTGCCAACTCCGAGGTGGAGATGAAGGAGAAGAAAGACCGTGTGGACGATGCTCTCTGCGCTACCCGTGCAGCCATTGAGGAAGGTATCGTAGCCGGTGGTGGTACTACATACATCCGCGCCCTGGATGCCTTGAAGGGCTTGAAGGGTGACAATGCCGATGAGCAGACGGGTATCAAGATAGTGGAGCGTGCCATCGAGGAGCCTCTGCGCCAGATTGTTGCCAACGCCGGTGGCGAAGGCTCTGTAGTGGTGAACAAGGTTCGCGAGGGCGAGGGTGACTTCGGATACAATGCCCGCACTGATGTCTACGAGGATATGCGCAAGGCTGGTATCGTAGACCCTGCCAAGGTGGAGCGTGTCGCTTTGGAGAATGCTGCTTCCATCGCAGGTCTGTTCCTGACCACGGAGTGTGTCTTGGTAGACAAGCCGGAGCCTGCCGCCGCAGCTCCTGCCGCTGGTGCCGGCATGGGTGGTATGATGTAAAAATATCAAATATACCCTATATAAGAATCGGATGTCGCAAGGCATCCGATTTTTTTATGCCCTTTCTCTTTGTCGTTAATGTAAAAAGTGCTATCTTTGCAGCATGAAACAGAATATTGACTGGAAAAAGGGATTGGTGTTCCTGATAGTTGTCGGGGGACTCATCTATATTACCAAGGCGGAGTTAGGGATGACCAACACAAATTCGTTCCTGACGACGTTGGGTGTGTTGTTGCTTCTTTTCGTGGGCGACCACTTCGCCCAGAAGTTGGACGAATGGCTGAAACGCAGGAAGGAGAAATGATGGAAAGGCTGATAGCACTCTACAGGGACTGGGCTGGCGAGGAGCCTGCCAACATCGTGAAACTGCCTGGCCAGGGCAGCAACCGGCAGTATTTCCGCATCACGAAGACCGACGGCTCTACGGTTATCGGTGTCGTGGGCACCAGTCGCGACGAAGACCATGCCTTCGTCTATCTGGCAGGGCATTTCACGCTCAGACAGTTGCCCGTGCCCAGGATTCTCGCCGTGAGCAATGACGAGCTTTGCTATATCCAGACAGATCTCGGCTCTGTTTCGCTCTTTGATGCCATCAAGGGAGGCAGGGAGTCGGGAGGACGATACAACCAAATGGAGAAGCAACTCCTGGTCAAAACCATTCGTGAACTGCCCAACATCCAGCTGCGCGGGGCGCGTGGGCTGGACTGGAGCAACTGCTATCCGCAGCCTGAGTTCGATGCCGACAGCGTGCTTTTCGACCTCAATTACTTCAAGTATTGTTTTCTCAAGCCCACCGACCTCGACTTCCATGAGCTGAAGCTGGAGGCGAATTTCCGGTTGTTTGCCAAAGACCTGACTTCCGAGAAGATGGACAGCTTCCTCTATCGCGACTTCCAGGCACGCAACGTCATGCTCGATGCTGCGGGCTATCCTTATTTCATCGACTTCCAGGGCGGTCGCAAGGGACCTTTCTATTATGACCTGGCATCGTTCCTCTGGCAGGCATCTGCCAAGTATTCCTTCAAGTTGCGACGCGAGTTGGTATGGGAGTACTATCAGTCGCTGAAGAACTATACCGAGGTTCCCTCGGTTCGTCATTTCGTAGACCGCCTGAGCCTCTTCGTCCTTTTCAGAACCTTGCAGGTGTTGGGAGCCTATGGCTTCCGTGGCTATTTCGAGCGCAAGAAACATTTCATCGACAGTATTCCGCCTGCCATACAGAACCTCCGTGACCTCCTGAAGATGGGGGAGAAGGTGTTCCCTTATCCGTATATGATGGATATGTTGAGGCGACTCACCGAACTGCCGCAGTTTGCCCGTATTGAGAGTGTGGCGGCCAACCGTTCTGATGGTTACAAGACGGCGGAGAATAACATCTACACTTCCCATCCGCAGGACGGTCCTGCCACCTTCTCCAAGTACGACGGCAAGGGACCCTTGGTGGTGAAGGTGTTCAGCTTCTCCTACAAGAAGGGCATCCCCGAGGACACTTCTGGCAATGGCGGCGGCTATGTATTCGACTGCCGCAGCACCCACAATCCCGGACGCTATGAGCCTTACAAGAAACTCACGGGCTTGGACGAACCGGTAATCCGCTTCCTTGAGGATGACGGCGAGATACTCAAGTTCCTCGATCATGTCTATGCCCTTGCTGACCATCATGTGAACAGATACATCCAGCGTGGCTTCACCTCTCTGATGTTCAGCTTCGGGTGCACGGGCGGCCAGCACCGCAGTGTATACTCCGCCCAACATCTCGCCGAGCATATCCATGAGAAGTTTGGCATAGAGGTGCATGTCTTCCATCGTGAACAGCACATCGAGCAGGTAATGGCTGCAAAAGGATAGAAAAACCTCCAAATGTTTTGTTCTTAAAGAAAAAAGGAGTAATTTTGCAACATCGATATTAAAGGATAAGTTTTTATGCAGGCAATGATATTCGCAGCAGGGTTGGGCACTCGCCTGAAGCCTCTTACCGACCGCA
>CAVCCB010000026.1:0-20394 GCA_963600595.1 Subdoligranulum sp. APC924/74
CACGGAGCACTTCCTTGAAGTCGCCCTTGATGCTGTCGCCCTTCACGTCGAACTCAAAGCATCGGATGGCGCGCTGTCCCTCGTAGTCAGCCTTGCCTACCACCGGGGCGTTGTGTACGATGTATCCCTTGCCGTTGTCATCGAAGAAGAAACTGGGGTCGATGCCGTCAATCTTACGCAGATAAATAGGTTCGCTCCATCCCTTCGATGGGTCTTTCGACTTCACATAGAAGTTGCCAGCACCGACGTTGGTGGTAATCATGTAGAAGGTCTTGTTCTTCTTGTTGTAGCTGATGGCTGGCGCATAGATGCCGCCGGAGACATGCTGTCCCTTGAGTGGTACCTGCGACGGACGGTCGAGGACGTGGCCGGCGGGAGTCCAGTTGACCAAGTCCTTGCTCGTGGAGAGGGGCACGCCGGGGAAAAAGGTAAAGGAAGAATTGACGAGATAGTAGGTGTCTCCCACGCGGCACACACTCGGGTCGGGATAGAACCCCGCCAATATCGGGTTGTAATACTGGTGGGTCTTGTCGATGGTTGCGCTGAAGCGGGCATCGTTGCCCGCATACTTGAAGTAGTCGAACTCGGCGGTCTGTGCCTGTGCCATGGCGGCAAGAGCAAGAGAAAGGGATAAGGTTGCTAATTTCTTCATTGTTATTATATTAAGTTGTTGATAAACTGAAAAAATCATTCGGGTGTCCCTGTGTCGGGAAAGCCCGCTGCAAAGTTATCTCTTTCTCTTGGCAAATGTCCCTATGTGATGTTACCAATATTTTACAAGGCTTGTCATTTTGCCTGGTGTTCGTTCATGTAGTCGCGTGGCGATGCTCCAAACGTGTTCTTGAAGATGGTGCTGAAGCTGGCGGCATTGGCGAATCCGCAGGAGTACATCACCTCGGCAATCGACTTCTTCGACTCCCTCAGCAGTTTGGCTGCCTGTTGCAGCCGCACGTTGCGGATGAACACGTGCGGGGTCTGGTTGGTCAGTTCCTTCATCTTGCGGTGCAGGTGTACGCGGCTGATGCCCACCATCTGGGCAATCATCTCCACGCTCAGGTCCTCGTTGCTGATGTTCTCGTTGATGACGCGCATCACTTCCTTCATCAGTTTGTCGTCCACCGACTCCAACTTCACGTCCTCCACCTTGTCGGTCTGGCTCTCGTTGCCCGTAAACTTGTTGCGCAGGGTGCGGCGCATATTGAGGAGGTTGATGACGGTGCGGCGCAGGATGTCCATGTTGAAAGGTTTGGCGATGTAGGCATCGGCACCCGTCTGCAATCCCGTGAGCTGGTCTTCCTCCCGGCTCATGGCGGAGAGGAGAATCACGGGGATGTGGTTGGTGTTGACATTGCTCTTCAGTTTGGCGCAGAGCGTGTTGCCGTCCATCTCCGGCATCATCACGTCGCTGATCACGAGGTCGGGTCTCTGCCTGATGATTTCCGGCAGTGCCTCCTTGCCGTTGTGGTAGGTGCTGACATGGAAGATGTTGCCCAGCTGCACCTCCAGGTATTCGAGGATGGCATCGTCGTCTTCCACGATGGCGATGGTGTTCCTGGTGCCCTTAGTGGTTGCCGGCTCCTCTTCCTGCGGCTGGCTCCCGCCGTCGGGTTCCTGTACCTCGTTGAGTTCCATGATGTCTTCGTTGGCATGGTTCTCGGGGAGTGACTCCAGCATCTCCTCGGGCTTCAGGTGCTCCTTGCCCAGAGGCAGGGTGATGAGGAATTCGCTTCCCGTCTTCCATTCCGGGTCATTCTTGTCCTTGTTGTTGGAGGCGACGATGGTGCCGTAGTGCAGTTCCACGAGCGAGCGGGTCAGGTCGAGTCCTATGCCCGTTCCCGTGTTGTGGTCCTTGCTGCCGGTGGGACTCTGGTAGAATCGCTGGAAGATGGTCTCGAGTTTGTCGGAGTCGATGCCCTTTCCGTTGTCCTTGATGTAGATACGCACATGATGGGGCGAGTGGGTCAGCGTGATGGCGATTTTTCCACCAGTGGGGGTAAACTTGAAGGCGTTGGACAGCACGTTCATGAGTACCTTGTCGAAGTTGTCGCGGTCTATCCATACCGGCAGTTGTTCGTCGGCATGTTCGAAGCTGAAATGGATGTGCTTGGCTTTCGCCTGTTGCTCAAAGAGTTTGTACTCGTCGCCGATGAAGCTCACCATGTCGGTCTCGCTCATGTGCATCACCATCTGTCCCTTGTCTATCTTTCTGAGGTCCATCATCTGGTTGATGAGATGGAGGATGCGTTCCGAGTTCTTGCGCATCATGTCGTAGATGCCCTGCCGGTGGGTGTCCTTGTCTTCCTTGATGAGGCTGAGCAGGGGCGTGAGGATGAGGGTGAGCGGCGTGCGTATCTCATGGCTGATGTTCATGAAGAACTTCAGCTTCGCCTCGCCCATCTCCTCGGCGTGGATGTGTTTCTGCAGCAGCAGGCGGTCTTCCTCCTTGCGCTTGCGGTGCTGGAAGTAGAGCAGGCAGAGCCCCAGGAAGGCGAGCAGGTAGGCGAACTTCGCCCAGAAGCTGGCATACCAGACGGGGTGGACGGTGATGGCGAACTCCCTGACGGGGGTCTCGTATCCGTTGCAGATTGCCTTGAGCCGGAACTTGTAGGTGCCTGCGGAGAGGTGGGTGAAGGAAAGTTCGTTCTGGCCCGTCTGTACTTTCTGCCAATCTTCGCCGTTGATGCTGTAGACATAGGTAATCTGTTCCACATTATTATAAGTGAGAGTAGAGAACTGCAGGGTGAAACTGTTGTCCTCGTGGGAGAGGTCGAACTGTTTGCTCTCGTATACGCCGCCCTCGGCGATGGTATAGATGCCCGACTTCATCCCCGGTACCACACTGCGGTTGCCTATCAAGAGTCCGGTGATGTTGACGGCAGCCTTCCAGGGGTGCTGTTTCACCTTGTCGGTATCGAACCAGTTGACGCCTCCTGTTCCGCCCATGATGATGATGCGCTTGTCGGCAGAGGCGCAAGCGGCTCCATCGGAGAACTCATTGCTTTGCAGTCCGTTCTCGGCGTAGAACCGGGTGATGATTCCATTGTCGGGATTCAGTTTGCTCAGTCCGCTGGTGGTGCTGATCCAAATCCGTCCTTTGTAGTCCTCGATGATGCTGGCAATGCTGTTGTCGCTCAGTCCGTCTGCGGTGGTGTAGTGCCTTTGTAGTTTTCCGTCCTGTCCGTACAGATATACTCCGTCTTCGCTGCCATACCAGATGCGGTCTTTGCTGTCAACGAAGATGGCGTGGGAAAAGGAGTTTTTGTTGATGCAGTTTTTGCCCCCGAGCACCGAGGTCCAACTGTTCTTCCGTGTGTCGAGACAAGCTATTCCGATGGCGGTGGCGAGGTAGACGCGGCTATGGTCTTTTGATAATGCCAACTTGGCGATATAGTCGTTGGGGATGCTGTTGGCACGGGTGTCTCCTTCGGTGCGTTTGTTCATCTTATATAATATAGGTGCGCCGGTCTTGTTGATGCGCACCAGTCCGGCTCCCATGGTGGCAAGCCACAGGATTCCTTGGCGGTCACACTTGATGTCGAACACGCCCACGTTGCCCATGCCTTCTATGTGGATGCGGTGGTAAGTGCCGGTTGCGTCCAGGTAGCCGAAGCCGTCGGTGTAGGTTCCCACCCAGATGCGTCCGTCCTGGTCTTGGCAGGTGGCGAGTATCGTAGTGGTTGGCAGGTAGTGGGCTTGCAGGGAGCTGCCATTGGGACTGAGCTTGTAGAGCCCGTCCTTGTCGGTGCCCACCCACAGGTTGCTCTTCTCGTCGAGGAGTACGCTCGTCACACAGTTGTCGCCAATGATGTTGCCGTTGCCGAGCTTGTGTCCCATGTAGGAGAAGTCATAGAGACCTTGGGGCTGCATGAACACGCCCTTTTGCAGCATGCTGAACCAGATGTTGCCCTGTGCATCCTCTATGATGTTCTGCACCTTGCTCTTGTTCAGGTTGACCTGTGCGCTGAAGAAGGGGTTGTCTGTCACGATGCCCGTCAGTGGGTCGTAGCGTTTGATGCCCTCACCGTCGCATCCGATGAGGAGTTTGCCGGAGCGGCTCACATAGATGGTTTGTATCGGGAGGTTGCCGATGCTGCTGATGCGTGTGAAGACCGTGGAGCCAGCCGTCATCCTGTAGATGCCCTGGTTTCTGGTGGCGAGGTAGAGGGTGCCCTTGCTGTCCTCTTTCATCTCTTGGGGCACGAGTCCCCCGGTGCCGGCGAAGTGGGTGGTGAATTTCCCTTGTTTGTCCCTCTTGTAGAGTTGTCCGCCCTCGGTGATGATCCACAGGTTGCCCTGGCGGTCTTCCATGATGCGCGAGGTGTATTTCATTTTTACCTCTGTGCCTTTGATGCGTTGGCAGGTGTGTTCACCCTTCTTCATCTCATAGATGCCGAGTCCGGAGGTGGTGACGAGTGCGTCGCCGTTGCGCCGTTTGTAGATGCTGGTAACGTATGTGGTGGAAGGTGTGCCGGAGCCGTCGGAAAGGGGGATGTTGGTGAAACTTTGTCCGTCATGGAGCAACAGTCCCCTGTTGGTGCCCAATAGGATATGGTTGTCGAAGTCTTGTGCGATACAGTTGATATAATTGGTGTTGAGAGCCTGTGGGTCTTCCTCGTTCTTCTTCTTCACGGTGAAGTTGTAGCCGTCGTACACGTTCAGTCCGTTGCGTGTGGCAATCCACACGAATCCGTTGGCGTCTTGGTACACCTGTGTGACGAAGTTGCTTGAAAGCTGTGTGTCGGTATCGAACAGCTTTCCGCTCTGTGCCCATGCGGTGGCCACGGAGAGGCTGACGAAGTACCAAATGGCGAGGATGCTCTTCATGAAAAAATGGTTTTCAGCAGGCATCGTATGGTATCTTTTGCTTGTTTTGGTCATGATTGCCGTTTTTTGTCTTTATTTTGCAAAATTAGTTATAATTGTTGAATTATTCAAGAAAAAGTGGATGTTTTTTGACATAATCGTGGATTTTTGTGGCTGTATCAAGGTGGATGTTACATGATACAAGGTATTTGTTACACCGTGCGGATGAGCGTAAAGTTTCGGTTACGCAGCGCAAAGTATAGACAGAATACTTGCAGTATCTTTGCAGCGGTTTTAAGTTGAATAAAAGATTTTGAGTCTTAGGTTTATAGTTAGTATTAGTTGGAATGAATTGATGGTATTGTGGTTTTGAATAGAATCATGACTACTTGGTTCCATGGATGGTGCGTAGGGATACGTGCCATCCCATTATAATTAAGGTAAAGAGATTGTTCAAGGAGAAACAATTGGTGCCTGGCACTGCAATCTTAACGAAATTGAGGTTAAACAACACCCTGCAAAGAAGACAATAAAAACGTAAATCAAAAATATGAATAGAACATGATTGAACAAGTGTTAACAATGAAACGGACGGCAGCCTTGTGCTTGATGGGGGCTTTCTGCGGCTTGGGAGTCCAGGCCCAGGGCATCCGTGTCAGGGGCAATGTTGTTGACGTTACGGGGGAACCGCTGATAGGTG
Source organism: Subdoligranulum sp. APC924/74 (assembly GCA_963600595.1). GTDB lineage: Bacteria > Bacteroidota > Bacteroidia > Bacteroidales > Bacteroidaceae > Prevotella. The sequence continues at coordinate 5,504 of CAVCCB010000026.1, forward strand.
CCACTGTAAAGGTAAAGGGAAACGCCAGTCTGGGTACAGTGACCGACTTTGACGGTAATTTCTCCATCAATGTACCCTCCGAGGGTACCACGCTCGTCATCACATACGTCGGCATGAAAACCAGGGAACTGAAGGTGGGCAAGAAGAAAGAGTTCAAGCTCACCCTCGAAGATGACAACGCCATCAGTGAGGTGGTGGTGGTGGGTTATGGCCAGCAGAAGAAGGCTTCTGTGGTGGGTTCTATAGCCCAGACCACGGGCAAGACCCTGGAGCGTGCCGGTGGTGTCAGTAGTATCGGTGCTGCCCTGACGGGTAACCTTCCCGGTGTCATCACGATGTCTTCCACGGGTATGCCCGGCGAGGAAGACCCCAAGATTGTGATTCGTGGCATCAGTTCCTGGAACTCCAGTGACCCTCTCGTCCTGGTGGATGGCGTGGAGCGCCCCATGTCAAGCATTGACATCAGTTCCGTGCAGACCATCTCAGTATTGAAGGATGCCTCCGCCACTGCCGTGTATGGTGTGAAGGGTGCCAATGGTGTCATCCTGATCACCACCAAGCGTGGTGCAGAAGGCCCCGCCCATATAGAGGCGGGTGTCAACATGACGATGAAGCAGGTGTCCAAACTCCCCGGCTCACTGGGTAGTGCGGACGCTCTCTACGTGCGCAACCAGGCGGTGGAGCATGAGCTGGGTCTGACTCCTGAATCTTGGAACAAGATCACCCCTGCCGCCGTTATCGAGAAATACCGTAACCCTGCCAATCAGGAAGAGCGTGAGCGTTATCCCGATGTGGACTGGGCTGACGAGTTGTTTAAGACTACAGGCTATGCTTACAACCCTAACGTGAATATCTCCGGTGGTACCAAGTTTGTGACTTACTTTGCTGCCGTTGACTTCCTCCATGAGGGCGATATGTTCAAGGCTTGGGACAACAACCGTGGCTACCAGGGAGGTTATGGATTCAATCGTGTGAACACGCGTAGCAACCTCGACTTCAAGTTGACCAAGACCACCAAACTGAAGGTGAATCTCTTCGGCTCCTATGGCGCCAAGCAGTCTCCGTGGGGTATTTCCGATGACTCTTGGGCAGCCACCCAGTTGTGGCAGGCGGCCTACAGTGCTCCCCATGATGTGTTCTTGCCCCGCTATTCGGACGGTACCTGGGGCTATTATCCATTGAACGAGCAAGGTGCTCCCAACTCCGTGACCAATCTGGCACTGGCAGGACGGGAGACCACCACCACCACGCGCATCAATACCGACTTCACCCTGGAACAGGATTTGAGTTTCATCTTAAAGGGTTTGAAGGCAAGTGCCACCGTCTCTTGGGACAACACCTTCGTGGAGGCGGAACGTGGTATCAATGACCTCTATCACAGTGCGCAGTACAAGTGGATAGACCCCGATACGGGAATCGCGCAGTACAAGCAGAAAGACGACAGTCACACCAACTTCGACTATCAGGAGGGAATCCTTTGGAGCGTGGCTGGCGGTAGCGTGAACAACAAACTCACCCAGCGCAACCTGTATTACCAGGGACAGCTCTATTGGGGCAACAAGTTCGGGCAGCACGACATTTCTGCCATGGGCGTGTTCAACCGCACGGAGCGTGCCACGGGTAGCGAGTTTACCCATTACCGTGAGGACTGGGCTTTCCGTGCCACCTATAATTATGGTGGTCGCTACTTCTTCGAGTACAACGGAGCCTACAACGGTTCGGAGAAGTTCAGCAAGGAGAATCGCTTTGCCTTCTTCAATTCCGGTGCCGTGGGATGGTTGGTCAGTGAGGAAAAGTTCTTCCAGCCCATCAAGAAATACGTGGATATGCTGAAGGTGCGCTACTCATATGGTGAGGTGGGAGACGACAATATCAGCACCCGTTGGCTCTATGCAGACCAGTGGGCATATGGAGGCACCACTTACCAAGGTTTGAACTATGAGAAGAGTCCTTATACCTGGTATCGCCAGACCCGCGTGGGCAACCCGGACATCCACTGGGAGAAGGCTGTGAAGCGCAACCTCGGTATTGACTATGGATTCCTGGGCGGTCTGTTCACAGGTACCTTGGAGTTCTTCAACGAGAACCGTTCGGATATCTTGATTTCCGGTAGCTCCCGTGCCGTACCCTCTTATTTCGGCGTCGATGCGCCAACCATGAACTACGGAAAGGTAAAGACCTCGGGTTATGAGTTGGAACTCAATGTCAACAAGGTGTTCAGAAACGGTCTTCGCCTTTGGGGAAAGTTCAACATGACCCATGCAGAGAATAAGGTCACACAATATGATGATCCGCAGATGAAGCTGGGCTACCAGAAAAAAGCTGGCTTTTCCATTAATCAAGACTATTCTTATCTGGATGCAGGATATGCCAATACTTGGGACGACGTGTATGCCATCACCAAGTTCGATACTAATGACACATCGAAGTTGCCAGGTACCTACAATATCATCGACTACAATGGCGACGGTGTGATAGACGACAAGGATAATGTGCCCTACGGTTATACAGGCACTCCGCAGAATACTTACAGTGCCTCCATTGGCGGCAGCTACAAGGGCTTTAGCGTTTACGCCCAGTTCTATGGAGTGACCAACGTGAACCGCTATGTGGCATTCAGCACGTTCAGCGGCAAGCTCGACACCGTGTATGACGAAGGCTCTTACTGGACAAAGGATAACCAGAACGCCGATGCCCCTATGCCTCGCTTCAATTCGGTGACCAGCTATTACGAAGGAACCCGTTTCCACTATGACGGCTCGTTCATCCGACTGAAGAACGTGGAGATTGCTTACGAGTGGACAGGCGGTTGGATCAAGCATTTCGGACTGAACACCTTGAAGATCTATCTCAACGGCAACAACCTCTGGGTATGGTCGAGGATGCCGGATGACCGAGAGTCGAACTTCGCAGGTACGGGACTGGCAAGCCAAGGCGCATATCCCACCGTGAAGCGTTATAACATAGGTCTTAAGTTTACATTATAAAAACAGACAAAGATGAAAATTTCAAAACTATATACAGCATTCTGTGGATTGGCACTTGCTGCGTCTTCCCTGACATCTTGCACCGACTACTTGGACAAGGCAGAGGAGTCGGACATCTCTTCTACGGAAGCTTACAAGGATTTCCAGAACTTCCAGGGATTCACGGAGGAAATCTACAACTGTATTCCTATCTTCTCCAAGGGATACTGGAGCAACTCCTGGAACTGGGGTGAGGATGAAATCATGAATGTGGGTATCGATTACCACATGTGCTACAAGGTGGACCAAGGCAACTTCTGGGGCTGGCAGTCGGAGTATGACGGCTGGGGCTCAGGATGGATGGACCGCGGAGACTGGGATCCCTCCAACGAAGACAGTCGTTTCAAGCACATGTCACTTTGGCGCGGTGCATGGTATGCTATCCGCAAGTGCAACATGGGATTGGAAAACATGGAACTGATGACAGACGCTACAGAAGAGGAGCGCAACCTCATCAAGGGACAACTCTACTTCTTCCGTGGCTGGTTCTATTTCGAGTTGATGCAGTATTTCGGAGGTCTTCCTTACTTTACGGCAACGCTCTCGCCGACAGAACAGTTCAATGCCCCCCGACTCTCTTATCAGGAGACGGCAGACTTGGCAGCACAGGACATGGAGCAGGCAGCCAAGCTCCTTCCGATGGACTGGGACAAGACGCAGGTGGGCCAGAATACGGCTACCAAGAACCAAATACGTATCACAAAGGCTGCTGCCCTCGCTTTCTTGGGAAAGAATTATCTCTGGGCAGGAAGTCCGTTGATGAACAAGGAGTCGCAAGGCAGTCCTGCCTATAACAAGGAGTATTGCAAGAAGGCAGCCGAAGTGCTGGGTGAGTTGATTACACTCGTGGAGAACGGCGGTACTCAGTATGGATTACTCAATTGGGACGAGGTTTCCAATAACTTCTACACCATCGACCAAAACGGAAAGATTCCTGGTTCCAGCAAGGATGGGTCTGTTACAGAAGCTCTTTTGTTGGGTCCCGACTATGGATGGAACGACAGTAACTGGGGACAGAGCAAGCAGTATGGCACGAAGGTGTTGAACGACAATGGAGTTTCCAGCCTTCCCACCGCCAACTATGTCAACTATTATGGCATGGCGAACGGTCTTCCTCTGGATGATCCTGACTCAGGTTTTGACGCAGCACATCCCTGGAGAAACCGCGACCCTCGCTTCTACAAGGATATCATCTATGACGGAGTGAAGGTGGTGAACAAGGACTTGAGCGGAACGGACAATGAAATCTTCCAGTATGCCAACTTGCAGACTTGCGAGAACACCAACAACGACAGAAGTTCCTTCCGCAATGTCATCACGGGAAGCCGTACGGGTTACCTGCTCTACAAGTTCATCGACAAGAGCTGCAACCAGTGGGATGACGGCTATGGATGGTCTCATCACTTCAATATCCACTTGCCCTGGATGCGTCTGGCAGAGGTCTATTTGCTCTATGCAGAGGCAGTGGCAGAGGGATATGATTCGCCAATGGCGAAATCTTCTACCTGTTCTCTGACAGCAGTGGATGCAGTCAACAAGATTCGTGAGCGCTCCAATGTGGAGGATGTCAACGACAAGTATACGGGCAGCGTGGACAAGTTTATGAGTGAGGTGCGCCGTGAGCGTGCCGTGGAGTTGTCTTTCGAGGGACACCGTTTCAACGATCTCCGCCGTTGGTTGCTGCTGGACCAGTATCCTTACAACATCAAGACCTCGCAGGAGTTCCTCCGTGTGGGCGACATGAACAAGGAAAATCCAGAGGAGAACCAGGTGAGTGGATGGAGCGAGAAGCAAATCCTGAAGCGTGACTTCTCGGAGAAGCACTATTGGTTGCCGCTCAAGAAGAAGGACTGCCAGATTTATCCAGAGTTTAAACAGAACCCAGGATGGGAGTAACAGAAAGAAAATTAACGTATGAAACAGACTAATAAGATAATAACATTCAGCATGTTGCTTGCCGCCATGGCAAGCAATGCGAATGCACAGAACGATTATCCCGATTCTGTAGCCAACAAAATCAATGTAGCTTTCAAGGCTGTTGATAAGGAGGACTTGACAGGCGGCGTGACTTCTGTAAATATGGTAGAGCTGTCCAAGAAAAGCTATAATACCTATGCCTTGACAGATCTTAGTTCCATTGTGACCACTGGATGTTGGACTAATAATTCGGGTCAAATAGTACTTGTGGATGGTGTGCCTCGTGATATAAGTAATGTGTTGCCTTCGGAGATAGAACAGATTTCTTTCCTCAAAGGTGCCTCTGCCGTTGTCCTTTATGGTAGCCGTGCCCACAATGGTGTTATTTTAATTACTACCAAGCGTGGCCGCACCGACGGGCTTCATGTCAGCGTGCGTGGAAATGCATCGACCTTTGTGCCCAAGGAGTACCCCAACTGGTTGGGTTCCGCCGAGTACATGACCTACTATAACGAGGCGTTGCAAAACGACGGCAAGAGTCCTGTCTATTCCCAAGACCTCATCGCCAACTATGCCAAGGGTGACAACCCTTATCGTTACCCCAACCTCAACTTCTATGACAAGCAGTATGTCAAGAAGCATTATGAGCGTTATGAGGGCGTGGCAGAGTTCTCTGGCGGCGGTAAGTATGCCAACTTCTATGCCAATGTAGGCCTCTATCATGTTGGCGACCTGATGAATTTTGGTGAGGGTAAGGACAACCACACCAACCGATTGAACGTGCGTGGCAATATCGATCTCCGTCTGAACAGTTGGATTTCGGGTTGGGTCAATGCCAATGCCACGTTCTATGATGTACGTGGCGACCTGTCCAACTATTGGAGTTCTTCAGCTACTGTTCGTCCCACCAGCCAGTATCCATTGGTTCCATTGATTCCTGTCGACTACTTGGAAGAGAGTGACAAGAGTTCTTGGACTTTGGTGAACAACAGCAACTATCTTGTTGATGGTAAATATCTGCTTGGTGGTACACAGAACCAGCAGACCAACCCTTTCGCAGCCATGTATGCAGGTGGTTACAACAAGTATACCTCTCGCCAGTTGCAGTTTGATGCTGGTATCAAGCTCGATTTGAGTAGTGTGCTTCAAGGTTTGAGCTTCAAGACTCAGTTTGCGGTAGATTATTCTACTTCTTACAACACCTCGATTAACAACACTTACTCTGTATATGAAGCAAGTTGGAACAACTATTCTGGTAAGGACTTAATTACAAGTCTTACAAAATATGGTACAGACAAGAAGACTGGTACGCAGAACTTGAGCGGCAGTTACGACCGCCAGACCATCATGTTCTCAGGCCAGTTTGATTGGGCTCGTTCATTTGATGAGCATAATGTGAGTGCCACCCTTCTGGCGCATGGCTACCAACAGACTATGACAGGTGTTTATCACCGTACAAGTTCTGCCAATTTAGGTTTGCAGGCAGCTTACAACTATGCTCACAAGTACTATCTCGATTTTAGTGCCGCAGCAGTTCATTCTGCAAAGTTGGCTCCAGGACACAGAGAGGCTATTTCTCCTACGGTAACGGCTGCATGGAGACTCTGCAAGGAGAATTTCCTGAGTGACGTGAAGTGGCTGGATGACTTGAAGCTGAACGCTTCCTATGGTATCATTAATGAAGACCTCGACATTAGTGACTACTATATGTACGAAGACATCTTCACTGCTACAGGTACTTGGTGGGGATGGAGTGATGCTCACAACTCATTCCAGACATCCGATGCTCAGCGAGCAGCCAATTACGACTTGGGCTTTGTGAAGCGTAAGGAGTTCCGCATAGGACTGGATGCAAGTTTCTTTAATGGAGATGTCCGACTCAACGCCGACTACTATGTTGATAACATGAATGGATTCATTACCAGTTCTTCTGTAAGGTATCCAAGTTATTATCATACATATTGGCCAGTGTCTTCATTCATCCCTAACGAGAATTATAACAGCACTCGTTACACAGGATACGAGTTCGGCATCAATCTCCACAGAAAGGTGGGTAAGGTGGATTTGTCTCTCGGAATGGTGGGGTACCATCAAACTTCCAAGAATACTCGTGTGTCAGAAAATGTAGAGTACGACTGGTTGAAGAGCGTGGGACAGCGTGCGGATGCACTTCGTGGCTACAAGTGCTTAGGTTTCTTCCAGGATGAAGACGATGTCGCTAATTCGGCAAAGATTAACAATAACACCAAGCCTGGTGACTTGAAGTATCAGGACATGAATGGCGACGGCATTATCGACAGCAAGGACCAGGTGGTGCTTGGACATTATGGAGCAGACTTCTCTTATGGTCTCAATTTCACCGCCAAGTGGAATAACTTCACCCTTTTCCTGGTGGGTGATGGTTCTGTCGGTGGCATGGGTGTCAAGGGCAATCTCTATGAGTGGAATTATGGCGACTGCAAGTACTCTGATGTAGTTAGGGGGCGTTGGACAAAGGAAACTGCAGCAACAGCTACTTATCCTCGCTTGACAACGGAGTCTGGCGACTTGAACTTTGTCACATCAGACTTCTGGACATACAAGACGGATGCCTTCCGCTTGAATAAGGTGCAGTTGACATACGACCTGCCTGCGAGTCTGTTTGGTGAAACGACATGGGTGAAGGGATTGTCGGTATATTTCTATGCCACAGACCTCTTGACCATAGCCAAGGAGCGTAAGTACATGGAAACCAATGTCGGGTCAGCACCTCAATGCAGAGGTTATAACCTCGGTTTTAAAGTAAACTTGTAATAATAAGTATTCGTATGAAAAAGTCAGTTATATTATCAGCTCTAGCCCTTTCGATGACTCTCGTAAGTTGTGATGACCTCTTTGAGCCTGCTATCGAGAACAATCTGGGTATGGAGTATATGTATAATAATCCAAGCTATGCCGAAGGTATCTTGGGTAATGCCTACACTCGCATCCCATGTGGTTCTTATCCATTCTCGGAGGTGGCTACTGATGATGCCGTGAGCAATGATGCCTCCAACAGCTGGCGCAAGATTGCGGCAGGCTCCTGGACTTCCAGCAACAATCCTGCGGAGACTTGGACCTCCTGTCGTTCTGCCATCATGTACATCAACCTCTTCCTTGCCAATGCCGACAAGGTGGCTTGGGCTAAGGACGAGATGGCTGCTGTCATGTACAACGACCGGGAGAAGGGTGAGGCTTACGGACTTCGCGCCATGTATATGTACTATCTGCTCCGTGTCCATGGCGGAGTGGACTCGGAGGGCAACCTGCTCGGTGTGCCCATCGTGACAGAACCAGAGGACATTAACACAAACTACAATGTTCCCCGCAATACTTTCGCAGAATGTATCCAGGCCATCAACGACGACTGTGACAAGGCTCTTGAATTGTTGCCTACCGAGTATGGCAACATTGCGAACGAGAGCGAGATTCCTGCCAAGTATAAGCAGCAGGGGGCGACGACGGCACAGTACAACCGTGTGTTTGGCGAGAACTTCATCGGTCGTATGTGTGGCAAGTATGTAGAGGCTTTCCGTGCCAAGGCAGCCTTGTTGGCGGCCAGTCCGGCTTATAGTGCATCGGGAACGAGTTATCAGACTGCCGCGGATAATTTTGCGACAGTGCTCGACCGCATCGGCGGTGTGTCGGGGCTCGACGCCAACGGCGGTACCTGGTATTGCAACGTCAATGAGATTACCGCACTCTCTGGTGGCGACTGCCCCAAGGAAGTGATGTGGCGTGGAGAAAAGAGCCAAAGCAATAGTTTGGAGAGCGACAACTATCCTCCTTCTATCTATGGCAAGGGACGCATCAATCCTACCCAGAATTTTGTGGATGCCTTCCCCATGCTGAACGGTTACCCCATCAGTGCTTCCGACGCGAAGTATGATGCCACTGATCCCTACGCCAACCGCGACCCACGTCTGGCAAAGTATGTGTTGTACAATGGCCAGAAGCAAGGCACAGCCAATGCGGAGATCGAGACGGCTGTGGACGGTACGACCCAGGATGCGCTCAACAAGTTGAGTGGTTCTTCCACCCGTACTGGTTACTATCTGCGCAAGTTGTTGAGACCTGACATCAACCTCGACCCCAAGTCGACCAGCCAACAGTACCATTACAATCCCCGTATCCGTTACACGGAGATGTTCCTGGGCTATGCAGAGGCAGCCAACGAGGCATACGGCCCCAAGGCAAATGGCGGACACGCTTACTCCGCATACGATGTCATCAAGGCGATTCGACAGCGTGCAGGACTGGGTGTGGATGGCAAGGACGCCTATCTCGAAGAGTGTGCGCAGAGTCAGGAGAAGATGCGTGAGCTGATTCGCAATGAGCGTCGCATCGAGTTGTCTTTCGAGGGCTTCCGCTTCTGGGACCTGCGCCGTTGGAACGCCAACCTCAACGAGACAGCCACAGGTATGAGCATCAACAAGGAAAAGGGTACTTATACAGTGGTGGATGTCGATACCCGCGACTACAAAGACTATATGAACTATGGTCCTATTCCTTATTCAGAGATACTGAAGTTCTCCGAACTCAAGCAGAACAAGGGGTGGTGATTTGATATTGAAGACTTAAACTTAAAGAAGTAAACAATGAAAAAGATAATTTTGTCCATGTTGGGTGCTTGCGCCATGCTCTTCGCTACCTCTTGCGAGAATGGCACTGTGGAGTTTGACGACTACGACTACCAGACCATCTACTTCGCCAATCAAACGTATGTACGCAACATACAGTTGGGAGACGATGTATATCCCACGGATGATGACAACCAGCATAAGTTTTACATCAAGGCGACCTTGGGTGGCGACCGCAACCTGAAGAGTGAACACAAAGTAAAGATTGTGGTGGACAACAGCCTCTGCGAGGGCTTGAAGTTCTCTGACAACGGCCGTGCCGTCACTCCCATGCCCGAGAGTTATTATCAGTTGAAGAGTGATGTAATCACTATTCCCGCAGGTCAGATTACTGGCGGCGTGGAGGTGCAGTTGACCGATGCGTTCTTCGCAGATTCAAAGGCATTGGCTGAGAACTACGTGATTCCAATCCGCATGGTAGATGCCGGCAATGACTCCATCCTGAGCGGAACCAAGAAGGAAACGGTGGAAAGTCCGAAACTCCAGAAGTCTGATGACTGGAACGAGGCTCCCAAGAATTACACCCTCTGCTGTGTAACCTACAAGAATGCCTATCATGGGGCATGGATCAGCCATGGTACCGACAACATCAACCTGGACGGTACCACCACGGAGGTTACCCGCGAGGCTGAGTATCTGGAGAAGAACGATATCCGTTACATGACCACCCTGGGCTTGGGCACTGCCAAGTATGCGCTGTCCACCGTCGTAGACGTTACCGACAAGGATGGCAAGGCAACCACTGCCACATTGAATGCCAACTTGATATTGAACGTAGACGGCAACGGCAACGTGACGGTCAAGGCAGAAGACAATGCGCAGACGGATGTTCCCGGCTCGGGCAATGGCGGCACGTATTCCTATACGGCTACAGGTTCAGGCACATGGGTGTACCAGGGAGCCAAGAAGGCTTGGGGCGACAAGGACCGCGACCAGATGACCCTCGACTATACCATCACCTATACTTATACCGACAAGGGTGTAAGTCATGTGAAGAAGTATACTTGCAAGGACATTCTTGTGTTCCGTGACCATCAGAATGCCTACAAGCTCTTCGATGTAACCTATAATCAGTAACTAATGAACATGAAGTTATGAATAAGAAAATATTATATAGTATCGCTTTTTCTGTGGCAGCCCTCTCGATGACGGGCTGCGCAGATGGCGAGCTGTCCGGTTTCTTTGCCGAGCATACCGACAGCTTGAAGAACCTGTCATACTTAAATCAGTATGATGCCTTGAAGACTTATGTGGACCGCTCTGCCAATCCAAACTTTAAGTTGGCAATCGGCGTAGGAGCCCAGAATTACGTAGACCATAATATAGACTATCGTATTGCCAATGCAAACTTTGACGAGATGACGGCAGGCAATGCCATGAAGTTTGGCTCCTGTGTAAGCGATGACGGCAACATGGACTTCTCGCTGGTCAAGAAATTTGTAGAGGCAGCCAATGAAGCAAACATGACAATCTTTGGACATACCTTGGCTTGGCATTCCCAGCAGAACAACACTTTCCTGAACGCTTGCATCGCCGACAAAGCGATAGCTGTGACTCCTGGTGCAAGCCAAGAGGTCACAGATTATGAGCGCGACTGGACTTCGGTAGGGAGCTATGACATGTGGGGCTCCGATGCTGCCAAGGCAGGCATCAGTGTCGACAGCAAGGGTTTCCATATCACGAATTCCAAAGCCCAGAACAACTGGGAGGTGCAGTATATGTGTGCCAACGGACTGGGCATCAAGAGTGGCGAGGAATATAAGTTGAAGGTGAAGGCCAAGGCTTCAGACAACTGCTCTTTGTATATTGGCGTAGGCGGATGGGGAGAAAAGGCTGATTGCTCCATCAACCTTACCACTGAGTGGAAAGAGTATGTGGTACCTTTCACGGCTGTGGCTGATGACGGATTTGCGCTCTTCCAGTCGGGCAAATTTGTCGGCACCATCGATGTGGAGTATGTCAAGGTCACTCATGGAGAGGCGGCCTCGGTAAATTACTATGTCAACCAACTACAGAACAGCAAGATGGAAGTGGGAGCTGACATGAGTAATTTCGTGGTTCGCGAACCCGGTAAGTCTGACCGCAATGGAGTGGCACTGGAAGGTCAGGGACCGGAAGGGACAAACTGCCTGGCTGTACAGTCGCATGCAAATCCTACTAACGATTGGGATACCCAGTTCTTCATCTATACCCCCAACAAGGAATGGGCTGCCGGTGAGAAATACAAGATTTCCTTCTGGTACAAGGCTACAGAAGATGCCGAGTGCGCCACCCAGTGTCACGCAGCCCCAGGCTCTTATAAGTATTGGCAGATGCTGTCGCCCAATCCCAAGTTTACGACATCATGGCAGTATTATGAGGCTACCGGTTCCATCCCGAGTGATGGAGACGGAATGAAGTCCATAGCTTTCAATCTCAATGTAAACAAGAATGCGGTGACTTATTATTTCGCAAATATCCAGTGGGCGATAGAAAAGTCCGGCAATACCATTCCACTTACCGATGAGGAGAAGAAGGATACCTTGAGCAAGGTGATGGACAAGTGGATAGACGGTATGATGGAGGCTTGTGACGGCAATGTTGTAGCTTGGGATGTTGTCAACGAGGCTATCTCTGGCGTAGATAAAGATGGCGATGGCTTTTATGATTTGCAGTCTGCTACTCGCAGCACAGTTACTGATGAAGACAAGCAGAATAATTTCTATTGGCAGGATTATCTCGGCGACCTTGACTATGTTCGTACTGCTGTGGCTTCCGCACGCAAGCGTTTCGCCGAGCATAACGGTGACGCATCCCAGTTGAAACTTTTCATCAACGACTATAATTTGGAGTCCTTCTGGGATGACAACAAGAAGATGAAGAGTCTGGTGGAATGGATCAACCGTTGGGAGGCCGACGGCGTAACAAAGATAGATGGTGTCGCCAGCCAGATGCATGTGACTTGCTCGGAAAATGAGACGACCCAAAAGAGTCGCGAGGAGCATATCGTCAAGATGTATCAGCTGATGGCAGCCACCGGTAAACTCTGTAAGATTTCCGAGCTTGACATGGGTTATGAAGATCTCGACGGCAACGCTGTGAAGACCGAGAACTTGACTGATGCGCAGCAGAAGAAGATGGCGGATTTCTACCAGTTCATCGTCGAGAAATACTTCGAGATAATCCCTGCTGCCCAGCGTTATGGCATCACCCAGTGGTGTATCACCGATTCGCCAGCAAACTCAGGATGGCGCAAAGGTGAGCCTGTGGGCCTTTGGACATTGCAGTATGACCGCAAGCGTGCATACGGTGGTTTTGCTGTAGGTCTCGGTGCTCCCAAGTATGAGGAAAGTGTAGCTGAGTAATGATATATACATAAAAAGGTCGGTGGAGTCTCTGCTCTATCGACCTTTAAAGTTATATGTTTCTATCGTAGACCTTACCATGAAAACCTTTTATCTATAGAGGAAATCTCCGTTCCGAACTTGCGAATGTGCATTCCGTAGTATGGAACGGAGATTTCTTATAGGTGAAGATACAAGTTGTATTAGCCTGGCATGCCCTTTACCTTTCTCTCAGCAGAAATGCCATATAGAGTGGGAGGGTAAGGAGGGTCTCCTTCTTTCCCACATTATAGTCGCCCAGTTTGATGGCGTGAAATACGTGGTACTTCTCGGGATGCTCAAGGATGGTCCTTGTACTTTTGGTGTTTCCGTCCTTGGCTTTTACCTCTACCAACACACATTCTCCCTTGTAGCGCATTACGAAGTCAACCTCAAGTCCTGAGTCTTTGCGAAAATAGTAGAGTTTGCGCTTCATCTTGGTAAAAATGTCTGCAATCAAGTTTTCGAAGATAGCCCCCTTGTATCCGAACAGATTGCCTTGCAGGATGTCAAACTGCGTTCCGTCTTCGAGCATGGCTACGAACAATCCCGTGTCTGCCATGTAGACCTTGAACGAATCGGGGATGGAATTGCCATCCAAGGGCAATTCTGTGATGTTCAGGTTGCGGCATCTGCAAATGATGCCGGCATCTTCTATCCATTGAAGGCTGCCTTGGTATTGCGAGGCTTTGCTGTTCTTGCGAACCACCGAGTATTGGAATTTCTTGTTCTCTTTGCTCAGTTGCTGGGGGATTGACTCGAAGCATTCCCTGATTTTCGGTTTGTCGGCTTCGTTGGCATATTTGATCATGTCGTCTTCATATTCTGCGATGATGTTGCGTTGCTCTTGCAATACCCTCCCTAGGTCGTGTTTCTCTATGAAGATGTTTACAACGGCAGGCATTCCGCCCACAACCGTATACTGAAGTATGAGTTGGCGAAAGCGCAGGTGCAAGGCTTCTGGAACAGGCTTTTCCTGTTCCAAGCATTCCTTTACCTTATTTATAATAGGCTCCGTGATACCGTTTGCCCAAAGGAATTCCTCGAAATCCAAAGGGTACATATCCACTATGGTCTCATAGCCTACGGGGATGGATGTCTTTGCACTTTCTTCTTTTGACTGATAGCGACGTGTGCCATATCCTCTGACACCAAGCAACGATCCCGTGGCAATCACGTCAAACCTGCCATCCATCTTGAAAAACTTCAATGCTGTGCGAGCGGCTGCACTTTCTTGAATCTCGTCAAGAATCAGGCAAGTTTGTTGAGGCTCAAACACACTGCCTGGAATCATGGCGGAAATGTTGATGATGATGTCGTCGATGGCTTTCGAGCCTTCGAAGGCGATTGCGTAGTCGGGGTTGAGCATGAAGTTGAGGTAAACTACATGCCGATAATGGTCGTGTGCGAACTTTTGCACGCTGAATGTTTTGCCACATTGGCGGCATCCTTTGATGACGATTGGCTTGTGATTAGTTTCTTCTTTCCAAGCCAACAATATTTCTTCTATTTTTCTTTTTAGCATAATGCTTTGGAAATTAATAGGTTGTGCGATTGTATTCCACTTTTTTAAGGGACTTTTTGCCAGTTTGCTCCACTTTTCCAAGGGACTTTTTGGCAGTTTGTTTCACTTTTCCAAGGGACTTTCCGTTGCAAAGATAATAAAAATTCTGTAATTTGGTACATAAAACCTCCTTTTTCCCTTTTTTCATAAAGAATCTGTTACATACTGCAAATGCTTTATGGATGTAATTCTATATCTTTGTAACCACAAAACAAACTTAACGAAATGACAATGAAGAAGAGAATATTGACTTGTGGTGTCTTGGCGATGATGATGTCTTCGGCAAGCGCCCTCGAAAAGCAAGTGATCAGCCCTGACGGCAAACTCGTGGTGACTGTGAACGACAATGATGGCAAGCCCAGCT
>CAVCCB010000027.1:0-19710 GCA_963600595.1 Subdoligranulum sp. APC924/74
GATACCATCCCAATCTTGTCATTGCTGCTTGATAGATGGAGGTATCATCAAGATTACTCTTGATAATTCTCTTCAAGGTCAACAGATTCTTGTAGATTGTATCATACTTCTTCCATTGCTTGACTATCACAACCCTGACCTTATGACGAAGCCAAGGACCAAACTTATCCCTGAGGTACGTACTCATACTACCGATATGGTAGTAATTGACCCAACCTTTGGTACTTTTCCAAAATGTGAAGCCGAGAAAATTGCTCTTCATTGGTTTTACCACTTTGGTCTTGGTAGCACTGACTTTCAGCCTTAGCTTTCTTTCTATACTTCCTCAATCATTGTCATTACTGGCAACGACTTGTCGTTCACTTCGCTTGGCGGTAAATACCTGCAGTTGGATTTGAACAAACTAGGTCAGTGTCATGCCCGACACACAGCAAAACGCCCCCTGCTTCGCAGCAGAGAGCATTCCTTCAATTAGGTATTAGTTCTTTTAAGGTAAAAAGATTGTATTCAGGATAACGACGGCAAAGGTAAGGCTTTTATCTGAAATGTACAAATATTTTCTCATGTTTAAAAACATATTTCGAAATAATCACCATGAATATTTCTGTACTTGCGATTAAATTTGTATCTTTGCACCATAAATATAACATAACATAGAAAAAATATGGCTATAAATGAAGAAAACAAGAACGAGGAGAAGAAAAGCCTCTCCTTTGTGGAACAGATTGTAGAAGATGACCTCAGGGAGGGAAAGAACGGCGGACGCGTCCAGACCCGATTCCCCCCAGAGCCAAACGGCTACCTGCACATCGGCCACGCCAAGGCCATCGCTCTCGATTTCGGCATTGCCAAGAAATATGGTGGTGTCTGCAACCTGCGCATGGACGACACCAACCCACAGAAGGAAGACACGGAATACGTGGAAGCCATCAAGCGCGACATCGAATGGCTCGGATTCAAGTGGGGCAACATCTACTATGCCTCCGACTATTTCCAGAAACTCTGGGACCTCGCCGTAGCACTCATCAAGGACGGCAAGGCATACGTGGACGAACAGAGTGCCGAACAGATTGCCGTCCAGAAGGGAACCCCCACCACTCCAGGAACAGAATCGCCCTACCGCAACCGTCCCGTTGAGGAGAGCCTCCGACTATTCGAGGAAATGAACTCAGGCAAGATGGAGCCGGGCAAGATGGTACTACGCGCCAAGATAGACATGGCAAGCGACAACATGCACTTCCGTGACCCGATCATCTACCGCGTGCTCAACATTCCACATTGGCGTACTGGCAGCAAATGGAATGCCTACCCCATGTATGACTTCACTCACGGCCAGTGCGACTACTGGGAGGGTGTCACCCACTCGCTCTGCACGCTGGAATTCGAGCCCCACCGTCCGCTCTACGACCTCTTCGTGGACTGGGTGAAAATAGAGGAAGGCAACGACAAGCCCCTGGACGACAACCGCCCGAGACAGACCGAATTCAACAAACTCAACCTCACCCATATCCTCCTGTCTAAGCGCAACCTCCTCATCCTCGTGAAGGAAGGAGTAGTAAAGGGATGGGACGACCCCCGTATGCCGACCATCAGTGCATTCCGTCGCCGCGGATACAGCCCAGAAGGCATCCTGAGTTTCATTGACAAGATAGGCTACACCAAGTTTGATGCCCTCAACCAGATGTCGCTCTTCGAGAGTGCAGTAAGAGACGACCTCAACAAGCGCGCCAAGCGCGTGAGTGCTGTCCTCGACCCAGTCAAGTTGGTACTGACCAACATCCCCGAGGATGCCGTGGAGACATACACCGTACAGAACAACCCCGAGAACGAGGCTGACGGAACCCATGAGATTGAGTTCAGCCGCGAGCTGTGGATAGAGCGTGACGACTTCATGGAGGATGCGCCGAAGAAGTTCTTCCGACTCGGCCCCGGCAAGGAAGTACGACTCAAGAGTTCCTACATCATCCGCTGTCCCGAAGAGAACTATTGTAAGAAGGATGCAGACGGCAATATCGTCGAAATCTACGCAGAGGTGATTCCCGAGACAAAGACCGGCGAGGCGAACTCCAACATGAAGATCAAGGGCAAGACCATCCACTGGGTAAGCTGCAAGCACTGTCTGGAGGCAGAAATCAGAAACTATGACCGCCTGTGGCTCGTGGAGAACCCACGCGACGAGGTTGCCGCCTACTCCAAGAAGCAGGGCAAGAACCGCATAGACGTGGAGGACATGCTCAAGTTCATCAACCCCGACAGTCTGCAGGTGAAAAAGGCATACGTAGAGAAATACCTCGCCACAGCCAAGCCGCTCGACTACCTCCAGTTCCAGCGCATCGGTTACTATACGCCCGACTATGACTCAACACCCGACCATCTCGTCTTCAACAAGACGGTGGGTCTGAAGGACACCTGGGCTAAGCAGAGCAACAAATAATCAAGGACAAAGGACATGAATACAGCAGATCTTTTCCTCTGGGTGCTCGACAACCTGAACTACTGGGTAGTGACGGTCTTCATGGCTGTGGAGAGTTCGTTCATCCCCTTCCCCTCCGAGGTGGTGGTGCCACCGGCGGCATGGAAGGCAATGGACCCGGCAAGTAATATGACCATCGTGCTTGTCATCGTCTTCGCCACCATCGGTGCAGACCTTGGCGCACTCGTCAACTACTACATCGCCAGATACTTGGGCCGTCCCATCATCTATCGCTTCGCCGACAGCAGAATCGGGCACATGTGCTTGATAGACCGCGAGAAGGTGGAGACTGCCGAGGAATATTTCCGCAAGCATGGCGCCGCCTCCACCATCTTCGGAAGGTTGGTTCCGGCAGTACGACAGCTCATTAGCATCCCTGCCGGACTTGCAGGGATGCACCTTGGCAAGTTCCTCCTCTACACAACAATAGGAGCGGGCATATGGAACACCGTACTCGCAGCCATCGGATGGGGAATCTACAAGTATACCGACTACAAGACCACACAGGATGTCTACCAGCAGGCTGTAAAATACAGCCACGAGATAGGCTACGTCATCCTCGCTCTGGCAGTGGTGGTCGTGGCATTCATCGCCTACAAGGGTATGAAGAAGAAATAAAGTTTTCGGCAATCTCAAAATAATATTAAAAAAGGATGTGTCCATCAGCGGGGCACATCCTTTTTTAATGTTATTTTAAATATCATTTTCTCCAGGTTCACACTGGAGGGGAAGCCAAGGGAGGGTTATTTCTTCTCGTTGCCCGAGAATATCTTGATGCGTTGCTCCTCCGACAGTTTGCAGATGAGCAAAGTACCGTCTTCCTCTGCCACGATATATCCCTCAAGTCCCTGTATTACCACCTGCTTCTCATGCAGGGTATGCACAATATTGTTCTTCGACTCAATCATCTGGATATTGTTGCCAATCAAGGCATTGCCATACAAGTCCTTTCGCGACTCCGCTAACAGGCTACCCCAAGTACCCAGATCGCTCCATCCAAAGTCGGCAGGGAATACAAAAATCTCCTCAGCCTTCTCCATGATAGCATAGTCAATGGAGATGTTCTCGCATTCTGGGTAGCGCAGGTCTATCTCGCCCTGCTCCTTCTCCGTGCCATAGATGCTGCGCATGCTCTCGAAAATCTTTGCCAGTCCCGGCTGGTAGACGCGGAAGGCATTGACAATGGTGGCGGCACTCATGACGAATATGCCAGCATTCCAGAAGAAATTCTTGTCTTGCAGATACTTCATTGCTGTCTGCAAGTCGGGTTTCTCCTTGAACTGGTCCACACGGAAGATTTCGCTGTTACGTGCCGAAGGCGTACTGAGATCGCCCTGGATATATCCGTATCCCGTCTCGGGTCGGGTGGGTCGCATTCCCAGAGTGACGATGCTGTCGGTCTCGCCGGTAAACTTCAGCGCAGAGACTATCACCCTTCTGAACTCATTGCCATTGGTGACGATATGGTCGGAAGGAGTCACCACGATGTTAGCCTTCGGATCCTTCTCCTTGATGCGCCAACTGATATAGGCAATGCAAGGGGCAGTATTCCTGCGGCAGGGTTCCTGGAGAATGTTGTCCTCTGGAATCTCCGGCAGCTGCTCATGTACAAGGCTTGCATACTTCTTGTTCGTGACCACCCAGACATTCTCTCTGTCACAGATGCCCTCGAAGCGGTCGAAGGTGAGCTGAATCAAGGTACGTCCCGTGCCCAACACATCGATGAACTGCTTGGGCCTGTCCTCGGTACTCATTGGCCAGAATCGGCTTCCGACTCCGCCTGCCATAATTACCAAATGATTATTCTTATGAGCCATTTTTCTTCTCTTTTATTGTATATTCGGCAAAGTTAACAAAAAAAATCGAAACAAGGACTAAGGAGGATGGATTTTTCCATCCTCCTTGAAAAATAGTCATTAAAGTTTCCCCAGTTCGTCCTTCCAGGCGGCATAAGCCTCCAGGTAGGCAGCCCTGTCGGTCTCGTTTGGCTCGATGACCGCCAATTTCTTAAGAGTGGCGAAAGCCTCATCGTGGTCTTTGTAGATACCGGCACCGATGCCTGCGCCCTTGGCGGCACCGGCACTTCCGTCAGTCTCGTATAGTTCAATGGTGGCACCGCTGACACCAGCCAGCGTATCACGGAACAACGGACTGAGGAACATATTTGCCTTTCCTGCATGGATCTTCTTGATGTCCATACCCATTTGCTGCATGATTTCCATACCATAGCAGAAACTGAACACGATGCCCTCCTGTGCAGCACGGACAATGTGCGCCCGGTTGTGCTTGTTGAAGCTGACACCCCTTACGGAGCATCCCACCTCCTTGTTCTCCAACACGCGCTCGGCACCGTTGCCGAATGGGATAATCTTGACGCCCTCGCTGCCGATGGGCACACCTGCGGCAAGGTCGTTCATGTCGGCATAGCTCACGTCGGGTGTGATGTTGCGGTGAACCCATGCGTTCAGGATACCCGTGCCATTGACGCAAAGCAACACGCCAAGTCGGTCCAAGTCCTTGGTGTAGTTGGCATGGGCAAAGGTATTGACGCGGCTCTTCGGGTCATAGTTGACCTCACCGAGCACACCATATACAACACCCGAAGTACCAGCCGTACTGGCAATTTCTCCCGGATTGAACACATTGAGGCTCACGGCATTGTTGGGCTGGTCGCCGGCACGGTAAGAGATAGGTGTGCCTTCCTTCAAGCCCAGTTCATCGGCAGCAGCCTTGCACACCACACTCTGCACGGAGAAGGTAGGTACGATGTCAGCAATCATACTCTCGTCGAATCCAAAATAGTCGAGCAGGAACTTGGCAGGCTTCTTGGCGGCGAAATCCCACATCATGCCCTCGGAAAGTCCGCTGATTGTGGTCTTCACCTCTCCGGAAAGTTTCATGGCGAGGTAGTCACCCGGCAGCATGATCTTGTCTATCTTGGCGAACAGCTCCGGCTCATTCTCCTTGACCCAAGCCAGCTTGGAGGCGGTGAAGTTACCTGGTGAGTTGAGCAGATTGCGTAGGCAGAGGTCTTCCCCGAGGTCATGGAATGCCTTCTCTCCATAGGGAACAGCGCGGGAGTCACACCAGATGATACTGGGGCGGAGCACCTGCTGCTGCTTGTCCACACACACCAGTCCGTGCATCTGGTAAGAGATGCCGATGGCGAGGATATCCTCCCCCTTCGCACCCGTCTGAGCCATGATTTTCTTGAGCGAAAGCTTGGCATTCTCCCACCACATCTGCGGGTCTTGCTCCGCCCATCCGGCCTTGACGGCGGTGATAGGAGCCTCATGGTCAGGATAGAAAGCCGAAGCGGCAATCTCACCATTGTCAACATTCGTAAGCGATGCCTTTACGGAACTGGAGCCGACATCAAAGCCCAATAAATATCTACTTGCCATAAGTTTGTTAAGTTTAGATTTCCTTATAATATATAAGTTTAGATTTCTTTAATTATAATACGATTAGGTCAGGGAAATCCCCCAAGGTTCATCTCAAATTCAGAACAGAGACAAGGACGTATCGTTTTCCTGCACCGTCTGTCCCTCCTTCTGCATTGCGCTTTCAAACCGCAGCTTGAGTTGCCGGGTCTCTTCCGACCCGCCATTGAGGCGATACACCCCATGTCCCTCGCATTTCTCCACCCAGGAATCCCTGTTCTTGGATTTTCTGATGAGGAACTGTGACACAAAGACATGCACTTCCTTGAAATCCAAAGGAGAGAACATAGAGTTGCAGGCATTGAACACATGCCGTGCGATGCGGTCAGTCTTCAACCCCTTCTTTCCGGCGAGTGTCAGGACACGGAATATTTCTTTTTCGAGATCTTTCATAAAAACAAAAAAGCCGCGACCTCCCCTTTTAAAGAATGTCGCAGCTCTTTATAAATTTTATTTAAGCGAGAGCAACCTTGTTGTCCTCATCTTTGATCTTACCCTCTTTAAAGAGCCATCCGATGCCAAGGAGAACTTCATTCTCTTCGATCTTAGCAGCCTTGGCAATCTCTGCTACAGAAAGAGCCTTCTCTGCTGCTGCCAATGCCTGATAAACATCACCAGCCTTAAAACCTGCGTTCTCTGCTGTCAAAGCGAGAACGGCCTTCTTTGTAGCTGGAGCCTTCCTGGCTGGAGCTTTCTTCACTGCAGCCTTTTTTGTGGCTGTCTTTGTCGTTTCTTTCTTTTCTACCATGTTTATGTAAAATTATTGTGCTGTAGGTATTAATTATCTTCACCTATTCATTCAATTCTCTGCAAAAATAGTATTTTTTATTCACTTTTGCGAATTTTTCATAAAGAAAAATATCAGAATATCAAAAAAGTGCATCATTTCTTGATTTACGTCAAGAAATGATACACTTACAAGTGACTAAAAATGCAGAAATTCAGTTTTTCCGCCTTTTAGCTGACAATTATTCTTTCACATCGAGTTTTATCTCCAACTCCTCCAACTGCTTTGGATCCAATGCCGACGGAGCATCGAGCATCACATCACGGCCAGAGTTGTTCTTGGGGAATGCGATGCAGTCACGGATGCTGTCGAGCCCCGCCATGATGCTTACAAAGCGGTCGAGTCCGAAGGCTAGACCTGCGTGAGGCGGCGCACCATACTTGAAGGCGTTCATCAGGAAGCCAAACTGTGCCTCGGCGCGCTCTGGCGTAAAGCCAAGTACCTCGAACATTTTCTCCTGCAACTTGGTGTCATGGATACGCAGGGAGCCGCCGCCCACCTCGATACCGTTGCACACGAAGTCGTATGCCTTGGCACGCACTTGCTCGGGATGCTCGTCGAGCAATGGGATATCATCGGGATTGGGCATGGTGAACGGATGGTGGGTTGCCATCAGGCGCTGCTCTTCATCACTCCACTCGAACAAGGGGAAGTCGACAATCCAGAGGCACTTGAACACATTCTTGTCGCGCAAGCCCAAACGGTTGCCCATCTCAAGTCGCAGGGAACAGAGCTGAATGCGGGTCTTGTTGGCATTGTCGCCGCTTAAGATCAGTACAAGGTCACCGTCCTTGGCGCCCATCACCTCCTTGATTTCAGCCAACACCTCGGGAGAGTAGAACTTGTCCACGCTGCTCTTTGCCGTACCGTCGGTGTTGTACTTGATGTATACCAATCCCTTGGCACCCACCTGCGGGCGCTTCACGAAGTCGGTCAATTCGTTGAGTTGCTTGCGGCTGTAGTCAGCACATCCAGGCACGCAGATACCGCCGATGTACTTGGCCTCGTCGAACACGGAGAACTCTCCCTTGCCGGCAAAAGCCTCCTTCAGTTCCACGAACTCCATGCCGAAGCGAAGGTCTGGTTTATCGCTACCGAAGCGTCTCATCGCCTCGTGCCATGTCATCTGCTCCAGCTTGGGAAGCTCCACGCCACGAATTTCCTTGAACAGGTGGCGTGCCATCTCCTCAAAGAGGTTGATGACATCGTCCTGGTCAACGAAGCTCATCTCACAGTCTATCTGTGTGAACTCTGGCTGGCGGTCAGCACGCAAGTCTTCGTCGCGGAAGCACTTGGCAATCTGGAAATATCGGTCGAAGCCAGCCACCATCAGCAGCTGCTTCAGGGTCTGCGGACTCTGTGGGAGGGCATAGAACTGTCCGGGATTCATTCGTGAGGGCACGACAAAGTCGCGCGCTCCCTCCGGCGTACTGCCGATGAGAATGGGAGTCTCCACCTCCATGAAGTCCTGGCTATCGAGGAAATTACGGATCAATATGCACATACGGTGACGCAGTTCCATATTCTTGCGCACACTGGGACGGCGCAAGTCGAGGTAGCGGTATTTCATGCGGATGTCGTCGCCGCCATCGGTGTTGTCCTCGATGGTGAACGGCGGGGTCTGGCTCTCGGAGAGCACGTTAAGCGTCTTCACCAGGATTTCGATGTCTCCTGTATCCATCTTGGGGTTCTTGCTCTGTCGCTCGCTCACCACACCCTTCACCTGGATGCAGTATTCACGGCCCAACTTGTTTGCTGCCTCACACAAGTCCTTGTCGTCAGCCTCGTTGAAGACCAGCTGCGTAATGCCATAGCGGTCACGCAAGTCGACAAATGTCATACCGCCCATCTTCCTGGAACGTTGCACCCATCCGGCAAGTGTCACTTCCTTGCCGGCATCAGAGAGACGAAGCTCTCCACAAGTATTGCTTCTATACATATTTATATATATAAGATTGATTTCTTTGTGCAAAATTACAACAATTTCACGGAAAGAACAAATAAAAACGTGAAAATATTGCATAAACAACATTTCCACGTTTAAATTTCCAATGCCACGGGCTTATTTTCGCTTTCCGTCCCTGAACTTCTGGAAAGCCTGCCTGTGGAATTTCTCCTCTGCCTTGATGATGGAGAGCACCTTGCTGGGCGGCAGCATCAGCATGAAGCGCTGGTGATATTCCTGCTGCAGCCGCTTCAGTTCCAGGTCTATCTCGTCCTGCTTCCTGACGGCATCCGCACAGGCTTCCTCGTCACAGGGGTTGACATGATGATAGCGGCGCATCTCGTCGAAGAGCATCCGCATCTTTTTCATCATCTGCCTGTATACCGGGAAGAACTTGGCGGCTTCCTCGGGCTTGAGACCAGCATCGGTGGTGATGAACTGCTCCAGGTCTGCCTGAAACTTCTGGGGGTCAAACGGAGGTCTTCCTTTCGGCTTCCCGGCATGGACCGCACAGATGTTCACAACCATCAAGAACACCAGAATCCAAAGCTTCATCATTCTGTTATGCTTCTTCATTGTTGCTTTCATTTTGGTTGTTTCCTTTGTTAGTTCCCCGCCATGAGTGAGGCGTAAATTTCCTGGTTGTCTGTCATTGTGTAATCGAACATCTCGTCGATGGTGCCGTATTCAGTGGAGGTCGCAGCCTCATCCCCCTCCTCATGGTTCTCCACATGAGCCACCTGTGCATGCGGAGCATGGGAGGACGCCGTTCGCTCCGCGATATACAGGGTTCCCGTAGCCATACAAGCCACGACACCCACCACGGCAGCTATCTTGCGCAGGGGCAGGCGGTGCCACAGGGAAATCCTCACAACAGGCACCTCTTGCTCGGGCAACTGCTGCATCAGCCGGTCGGCGAAAGTGTCGAAATAGTTGTCGGGGACGGAGAAATGGTTCTCCGTACCAAACCTTTCTTTCAATATCTGTTCTTCCTTTATCATTCCTTGGTTCCTTTCTTTTATTCTTATGACGTTTAAGATGGCAAAAGGTTTAATCATGCCGATGAAAATAATCAGTTATTTTTTTCACTGCCAGGTGGTAAGATGCCTTGAGTGCTCCCTCCGAAGTATTCAGCACCTTGCTGATCTCCGAATATTTCATTTCATCATAGTACCTCATGGTGAACACCGTGCGCTGCACCTCGGGAAGCTGTGCCACCGCCTGCTGCAGCAAAGCCTGCGCCTCGTCGCCGTTGAAGTATTCGTCCGCCATCAGTCTGTTTGCCACGCCCATATCCTCATCAGCACTGATGTCGGCGGATGCCTTCTGCTTGCGGAGCAGGTCCAGTGCCTCGTTGATGGCTATGCGGTGGAGCCACGTACTGATGCTCGACTTCCCCCGGAAAGTCGCGAGGTTCTGCCATGCCTTTACAAATGTGTTCTGCAGGACATCATTGGCATCCTCGTGCGACAAGACTATATGGCGGATCTTCCAATACAGCGGTTCACTGTATTGGCTCACCAGCGCCGAAAATCCTTCCCTTTGGGTCTTGGGTTCACATAGCAGTAACAATAGTTCTTTGTCGCCCATAGATATAGCTATCTGTAATGCTTGTCGAGAAAATCATAGATGATGCGGTCGTAGCCGTATACGTCGGCATACTCCCTCATCCCCGGACTTTTCCCCGAATAATCCACTGGATAGAGCGTGAAATAGGTGATGAAAACGGGTACCTCAGGCTCCACCTTCACCGAGCCCACGACCTTGCTCCTGTCAGCAAGCGAGTCGGCGGTCATCGAATATTCTATTTTGTCGAGCAGCCGTTGGTCTTTGTCTTTCAAAAGGAACGCCGCCAGCTCGAACGGCTTCTCTACTCTTACGCAGCCATGTGACACACCACGGTCGGTGCGGCTGAACACATCCCTGCTTGACGTGTCGTGGAGATAGACGGAGAAATTGTTGTCAAAACGGAAGATGATTCTCCCGAGACTGTTGCCCTTTCCTCCCCTTTGCACCACGGAATAGCCGGGGGTCAAGAGCAGTTCGCGGGTCACGTTACCGAAGTCCACCTCCCCGCCGCTCTTGCGGTCCACCACATAGAAGTTGCGGCTGTCGAAGTAATGTCTGTTGCCCACATGTCGCACGATGTCCTTCTCCACGATGCTGCGCGGCACGAACCACTTCGGATTCACGTCCATGCGCTTGATGCGGCTTGTCAGCAAGGGGGTCTTGGTCTCAAAGCTTCCGCACCCGATTCTCATGTTCAGCGTGTCGCCGCGGTCGACGGCAGCAAGATGGAACGACGGTATGTTTACCATCACATACTTCTTGTGGTCTTGCGGATGGTCGTGCAGTCTCCAGCGGCATCGCTCCATGTTGCAGATGATCTTCGCCTTCATCTCCTTCGTGAGGTGGGGCTTGCGAAGTTCTTCCTTCAGCACCCTGTAGAATGCGTCCTGTGGCTGGATGTCGCGCAGGAATGCCGACAGGCTGTCAATGTCGCCCGCCTTTCGCATGGCTGTATGGTAGAAGTTCTTGTCGGCATGGTCCATGGCGATGTCGAACAGACCGCGATAACGCACGGGGCGTTTCACTGAGTCATTTCTGTTGGTTTCGAGCGAATCTATTCTGTTGAAGGTGAACGTGGGGTTCAGGTATCCGAAGCGTTGTCCGGTGGCATAGTGCAGGTAAGCCTTCGTGAGCCTGTATTCCAGACGGGCAAGCACACGGTTGATGCCGTCCCCGCCGAAGTCGAGATGGCGCACCCGCTGCAGGTCTGACTCTATCTGCCTCACAAAGAAGCGCTTGGTGGAGAAGCCTTCCTCCCCCACACTCTTCAGGTAGCCCACCAGTGTGTCTGCCCTGCTGTCTATCCCCAGCCGGTCCACCCAGAGCCAGTTTCCCCCACCTCTATAGTAATTGCGCACATGGGCATCCGTGGCAAGGTCGCCCCGGTCATGGCCGAGCAAGCTGTCCATCTGCCACTTCATCCGACGGGAGCTAACAGAATAAGCTTCATCCGACAAGGTGGCGAATGAAGCCAATGTCGTGTCTTTGTTGGAATTGGCGGTTCTCTCGTGGCATCCGCAAAGGAGGAAAGCACACATGGAGAGAACCATCACCTGTCTTTTTATGCCCATGCCGAGAGATTACATGATACCATCGGCACGCAGTTTCTGCTGCCATTTCCAAGCCGAGGCCAATACGTCCTCCAGCTTTGCCTCTGCCTTCCAGCCCAACACATTGTTGGCCTTGGTGCAGTCGCCCCAGATTTTCTCGATGTCTCCCTCGCGGCGAGGACCGTACTTCCAGTTCAGTTTCACACCGGTGGCTTTCTCGAAGGTCTCCACAATCTCAAGAGTGGAGTTGCCGTTGCCTGTTCCGATGTTGAAGTACTCCACGGGATCGGTCTCCTTGTCGAGCACCCGTGCCATTGCTGCCACGTGTGCCTTGGCGAGATCTACCACATAGATATAGTCGCGGATGCAGGTGCCGTCGGGGGTGTCATAGTCGTTGCCGAAGATAGTCAGTTCCTTGCGGATGCCCATGGCAGTCTGTGTCACGTAGGGAATAAGATTGTTGGGCACGCCGTTGGGCAACTCTCCGATCTCTGCGCTGGGATGTGCACCGATGGGATTGAAGTATCTCAGCACGATGCTCTTGATGTGGGCGCCGCTATGGATGTAGTCGGCGATGATCTGCTCGTTGATTTCCTTGGTGTTGCCATAGGGAGAGGTGGCCTTCTGGTGGGGAGCGTCCTCCGTTACGGGCAGGTTCTCGGGCTTGGGTTGTCCGTACACCGTGCAGCTCGAAGAGAAGATGATGCCTTTCACGTCATACTTGGGCATCAGCTCCAGGAGGTTGACGAGTGACACTATATTGTTGCGGTAATAGTGCAGTGGCTTCAGCACGCTCTCTCCCACAGCCTTGCTGGCTGCGAAGTGGATAATGCCCTTGATGGCTGTGTATTTCTGGAACACAGCCTCCGTGGCAGCCTTGTCACGCAGGTCCACCTGCTCGAAAGCGGGCCGGATGCCAGTAATCTTCTCGATACCGTCCAGCACCTCAATCTTGGAGTTGGAAAGGTCATCGACGATGACCACATTGTAACCGGCTTGCTGTAGCTCCACTGTAGTATGGCTGCCGATGAAGCCTGTACCACCTGTTACCAAAATTGTCTGTTTCATAATTCAAGTCTTTAGAGGAATAATCTTAAGTTGAGCAGTCTTTTCCCGGCTGTTCGTACACTTTGAGTGCAAAAGTAATGTTATTTTCTGAAACAGCAAAGGAAAATAACAAAAAGTTCATAAGAATGTCACTAAAATATTTTGCAATTCACCCAAATTGATATAACTTTGCAGAAGAATATGACAATCATGACAGAAATTAAATTCACGGACTCTATGAAACAATACAATATTGCCAAAGACATGAGGTACCTGCAGCTTCTGGCGCAGTCCTTCCCCACCGTGGCGGAGGCAAGTACGGAGATTATCAACCTGCAGGCGATTCTCAACCTGCCCAAGGGCACGGAACATTTCCTCGCCGACATCCACGGCGAGTACGAGGCGTTCCTGCATGTGCTGAAGAACGCATCCGGCAACATCAAGAGAAAGGTGAACGAACTGTTCGGCAACACGCTCCGCGAGACGGAGAAACGCGAGCTCTGCACCCTCATATACTATCCAGAGCAGAAGCTGGAGCAGGTGAAGCTCAACGAGACCGACATCGACGACTGGTACCACATCACCCTCCACCAGTTGGTGGCGGTGTGCCGTGACGTATCCAGCAAGTACACCCGCTCCAAGGTGCGCAAGTCGCTGCCCTCCGATTTCTCCTACATCATACAGGAGCTGCTCCACGAGCACACCGAGGACCACGACAAGACAGCTTACGTCAACGTCATCGTGGACACCATCATCTCCACGGGGCGCGCCGACGACTTCATCATCGCCATCGCCAACGTGATACAGCAGCTCGCCATCGACCAGCTCCACATCCTCGGTGACATCTACGACCGGGGGCCAGGTGCGCACATCATCCTCGACAAGATGCGCCATTACCACAGCTGGGACATGCAGTGGGGCAACCACGACGTGCTGTGGATGGGCGCCGCCGCCGGCAATGACGCCTGCATCTGCAATGTCATCCGACTCAGCCTGCGCTACGCCAACCTCTCCACCCTTGAGGACGGCTACGGCATCAACCTCGTGCCCCTTGCCACCTTCGCCATGGACACCTACAAGGACGACCCCTGCGCCGAGTTCCAGCCCCTGACAAGCGGCGGGTCGGCAATGATGGACGAGAAGACGCGCAAGCTGACGGCACAGATGCACAAGGCAATCGCCGTGATGCAGTTCAAGCTTGAGGCGCAGACCATCACCCGTCATCCCGAATGGAAGATGGGGGCAAGACGCCTCTTCGACCATGTGGACTACGAGAAGGGCACGATAGAGCTGGACGGGAACACCTATCCCATGTCGTCCTGCCTCTTCCCCACCATCGACCCCGCCAACACCTCCGCCCTGTCGGCAGAGGAGACAGAGCTGATGAGGAAGCTCCACCACTCCTTCTCCGTCTGCGAGAAGCTGCACAAGCACATCGGGGCGATGCTGCAGCACGGTTGCATGTACTCCATCTGCAACAACAACCTCCTCTTCCACGCCTCCTGTCCACTCAATGCCGACGGCAGCCTGAAGGAGGTGGAGATCTATCCCGGCAAGAAGTACAGCGGCAAGGAACTGATGCACAACATCGGGATGCAGATACGCACTGCCTTCCAGCAAGACTCCCTGCCCGAGGAGCGACAATACGCGGTTGACTATTTCCTCTACCTGTGGTGCGGTCCCGACAGTCCCCTCTTCGACAAGAGCAAGATGGCTACCTTCGAGCGGTATTTCATCGCCGACAAGGAGACCCACAAGGAGGAGAAGGGCTACTACTTCAAACTGCGCGATGACGAGGCTGTCATCGACAACATCCTGGACGCCTTCGACGTGAGGGAGCCCAACCGCCACATCATTAACGGCCATGTGCCTGTCCGCACCACAAAGGGCGAAAACCCCATCAAGGCGAACGGCAAGCTGATGGTCATCGACGGTGGTTTCTCCAAGGCTTACCACAACGAGACGGGCATCGCCGGCTACACCTTGGTCTATCACTCCCGCGGTTTCCAGCTCGTACAGCACGAGCCGTTCACCAGCGCAGAGGATGCCATCAAGCGTGGCACCGACATCAAGAGCACGACCCAGATCGTGGAGATGTCGAACCGCCGTATGCTCGTCGCCGACACCGACATCGGTGTGGAACTGCGCAAGCAGAACGCCGACCTGGAAGAACTCCTCTATGCCTACCGGCACGGATTCATCAAGGAGAGGGAAAAGAAATAAGACATTTTCATAAAAAATAAGGAGACAAGCATCCGATAACAGTCAGTGCTTGTCTCCTTTTTTTATCATCAGAAGTTACTTTCCACGATGGCGTTGGTCAGTTCCTGTCCATGCGTGTCCTCTTCGTTGACAGTGAGCAACGTAACCTCGTATACTGCCCATACGAGAGCGTTGGAACCGAGGTCAGTCTCCCAGCGTGTGTCAATGCCTAAGACCTTCAAAAATATGTTAACCACTTTTCTCCTAACAGCACCTGCAGCGGCCATCCTAATGTTGACAATCGCTGCCGGTAAGCAAGTAATCAAGAACTTCTTGGCTCCCATGCGCCTGAGTTTCGATTGTCCGGCATAGTCCTGGAGAATGATGCCGCGGCTTCCATCATACTTCTTGATACTATTGATGAACGTAGGGTATCCCATGTTGGCAAAGGTGACATAGTTGGGTATGAAGTTCACCTCCTTATAATAGGCATTGGCGGCGTTCGTGCACCAATAGACTCCATTGGTGTCTGCGGCAGTCTTCTTCAGCAAGTCCTCAAACTTGCCTCCCTTGTCTTCCACGAATTCTTTTTGCGACTTGTTCTCTGGGCATTCATATTCGTTTTGTTCCCACCGTTGCACGGAGGATCCGTCGAGTGCAAGGACTTTGTCGCCTTTCTCCAAGGCAATGTAGTCGCGCAGATTGTCGTATGCAGAATTGTTCAAGTCCCAGTTGTCGGGTTGGTTCACGAGCCAGATGAGAGCCTTGCCACGCAAGTCCTTCATCGTCATGTCGGGCTTGTACTTGGCAAGCAGACCAGCCTTTCCCAGTTTCTCGTAAATCAGGCGAAGGTCTTCCTTGATGGTTTTCTCCATGTTCAACTGGTCAAAGTTGAAATTGATGGGCAACAGCTCGGAGAGTTCATTAAAGGCTTTGTTCCCGAATTTTCCGAAGTCCTTCATGTCATTTCCCTCACCCTTCACCATGAGGATGATGCCCTCATCGGGATTGTTCTTGAGAATCTTGGCAAAGTTGTCAAGGGCATTGGAGAAACTGATGTTGCATTTCAGCATGGAGTGGAACAAGTAGGTAGAGTTCTCGAATTGGCGCGAACGGATGTCGAAAGCCCTGATGCCACTATCAAACTGCTTTTCCCAGTTGAGCATCTGTGTCTTTCCGATGGTGAGCATCCAGCCGTAGGTCAGCCCGAAGGTGGCGGCGTCATGGGTACCGGGAACCATCAGCTGGCACACCATACGGCTGTCAGGAATGTCCTTCATCCACTTCTTCATCGTTCGCCCTCCGGCACGGGTTCCGCCTGCGTGGGAAGAGCGGGCTGAATGCGCCTTGGCCGCCATCTCGACGGCGGCTTCCGGGTTGGCTTCATACTGCTCATAGTATTTCCGGCAGAGTTCCACAAATCTCTTCGCCCCGCTCTTGTTCAGCGTGGCTGTATCCGTGGTTCCCTTGGCGAGTTCAATGTCATCCAAGTATTCATCCTCTTCATAGTTAGGAACTTTGAACTTCACCTTGCTGTTGCCCTCCATCTGATAGTAGAGCGTGTCCTTCGCAAGGTCAGCATCGTATACGAAGTTCTCCCCTTCGCTTGCCTTCCTCATCGTCTCCTCATCGAAGGTAATCTCCAATGCCTGAGCCTCAGTGCCGTTGATTACCTTGGATGGCAAGGCGCGCCAGGTACCGTTGAGATTTACGTTGAGATACTGATCCGACTCCTCTATATAGGTGTGGGTGACAAACTGCAGCGTGCGGTCTTTGTTGATCTGCAGGTCTACCGTAGCGAGGTCAATGTCCTCCATGCCGTCGGCGTCCATTGTCCAGTTTCCAGCCAACTGCTCTGCCACCTTCTGGTCAGCAGAAGAGGGAACGGAAGAGGTTCCGGAGATATCGTCATTGTCGCTGCACGATGTAAGCGACGTTATCAGACCGCCGAAAGTGAAGATGGCGGCCATCATCCATTGTAATGAGTTCTTTTTCATAATCATAGTTTTTTTAGTTTGACATAAATTTGTTTCGTCCATCACGACGATTTTTTATTTGGCAAATATAGAATTTTTCTCTTATAAAGAGCTGATTTTTCCGACAAAAATGCAAAAATCCCCCGTATTTTAACCTTTCTCTCTTTTTTTTTACTTTTCCTTACTCCATTCTAATAAAAAAGTGTAACTTTGCGGCGGAAATATACATATAACATAAAATTAGAATCTCTATGAAAAGAATCAAAACGACCTTAGGATGGATGGTCTTGGCTTTGACCATCGGACTTGTCACATCTTGTAGCAAAGACGACGACGGTACGCCAGACTCACCTGAGCCACAGCCTGTCGCAAAAACAGTAATTCTTGACACCGACATCACTTCCTCTACGGATGATGTTGTGACGATGGTAGCCCTCTACAATCTGATGAACCAGGGGGTGATTGATTTGAAAGCAATCATGGTGGACCGAATGGGTGACATGAACCCGAAGTTTGCCGACATTATGAACACTTATTACGGACACCCCTACATCCCTATCGGTATGGTACACGACGGCGCAGAAAATCCCAAGGTGTGGATTGACTATGGCAAAATGGCAGAGCCGGAAACATATACCGACGAACCGGTGTTCAAACGCACCCTCTCCAATGCGCAAATTGCTGAGCTGCCCGATGCCGCCAAGCTCTACCGCAAGATTTTGAGCCAATGTCCCGACAGTTCCGTCACGATTCTTTCCATCGGATTCTCTGCCAACCTTGCTCACCTGCTGGAGTCGAAGGGCGACGAATACTCTCCGCTCACCGGTGTGGAGCTTGTGGCGAAGAAGGTGGCGGCTATCCATCAGCAGGCCGGACACTTCGGAGAGGCAGCCGAGCCTGACTACAACTTCAACCAGGACAAGGACCATGCATATATCTATATGGACAAGTGTCCGGCTCCCATGTACTTTTCGCCACAGGAAAGCGGCGACAAGTTCCATTACAACAACGAAGACCTGCTGGCAGACCTCAAGTCAGTGGGAAAGGAAGACAGTCCGCTGTACCACATCTACACGCATCATACTGTCAACAAGACTCAGCACATGTGGGATGTCGTGACTCTTATGCAAATGCTGCATCCCGACCTTTTCGAGTTCAACGGCCCCAGCAACATCTATGTAGATGACAATATGGTGTTGCACAAGGGAGACAAGACAGCGAAATCCAACCGCTACTATCTCTTCCCGAAGGACGATGCGTCAAGCCAGGAAATCATGGAATATATACGCCAATATGTAAAGGGCAAATAGTAGCTACCTAAGAAAAATATAGTTTCTGACTAAGAAAATCATAGTTTCTGACTAAGAAAGTTAGACTATCTACCTAAGATAGTCTATCTTTCTTCCTTAGCCTACACCTTACATCAAGGCTTCCAGGCGGCAACCGAGCGCAGATACTGATATACAGACCACGTGTGCTGGGGATTGACGCTGATGATATGGACATTTCCGCCTTCCTTTGCCTCAAAGGAAGTGACGCCCTTGTCCGTCACGGAAAGCACCCCCTGTTTTGTGCAGTCAAAATATTTGCCAGGTTCCACGGTATGCAGCACGGTGATTGGGTCCCACCAGTATTGCCCCACGTCTCCCTTCGCCCACTCGTCGTAATGGGAATAGATAAGATACATCGGGCTCTGCGGATTCCAAGCGTAGTCGCTGAGCACCTCGGCGTGGTCTGACGGATACTTCATACCTTCCTCCAGAGGGAAAATATGAAGTGCAGTGGGCCAGCCCTCCAACACCTTCTTGGCAAGAGGTATGTCGCCGGCTACATTGTATTCCGCTTCCAGATAGCCGCTTTGGAACCTGAGCTTTACCTTCGTGAAACTTCCCGCCATAACATCCAGCTGCCTCACTTTCTGCTTGATCAGTTCCATGCCGCTGAGCGGAGAATACTCGTCAGCCTCCGAGTCCATCAGCTTTCCCAGGCTGGTGAAAGGGCCTATGCAGACAATGGAAACCGAATTGTCGGCCGCCAAACTCAGTCTCTTACGGTATTCCTTCCATGCCGGCAATCTGTCGGTGAGCGGAGTGCCTGTGGAGGGCAGCCAAGGTGTGCCGTCTGCATACACACTGTCCACCAATTGATAATAAGGCATCATCTCGAAGATGGACTCCTCCCCTTCTATCAATCCCACCGGCACATCGTCAGCCTTGTAATAATGCATAAAACAATCCATGAGTTGCTTGGCTTTCTTCACCTTGATGCCATTCATGACTGCCAACAGATTCAGTTTCCCCTCCGAACGATATTTGAACAACATTTGCATGGCAAGCGCATCATCCGCACTGTTGCCCAGATCGGTATCGATGATGACATTGGGCACACTCCCGCTATAGGGATGCTTGGAAGTTTGGTTTCTACTGTCTTCTGCCGGGTCGTCATTGCTACAGCCACACAGGAATGTCAGCGTGGCAAAGATGACAAAGAGTGCCCAAACTCTTCCTATGCCTCTTGGATTTTGGGCGAAACATTTGTTTTGTAACATAACTTATTGTTTTTGAAAATTGGTTATCATTTCTTTTTCAAACTGCTTCCACTTCTCCTCCCAATCCTTGCGGTGCTCTGTTTTCCTGCTTTCTGGAAGGAACGAAGACTCGATACTGTTGATGCACAACTGCTTGATTTCCGGCAGCGAAAGGTTCCATACGGCGGCAG
>CAVCCB010000028.1:0-19132 GCA_963600595.1 Subdoligranulum sp. APC924/74
GTGGAGCAAGCCAAGCCCGACGTGATAGACATCAACTTCGGTTGCCCCGTAAAGAAAGTGGCAGGAAAAGGAGCTGGCGCAGGAATGCTCCGCAACATCCCCCTCTTGCTTGATATTACAAGAGAAGTGGTAAAAGCCGTAAACGTGCCCGTGACGGTAAAGACCCGACTGGGCTGGGACAACGACAGCCTCATCATCACCGACCTCGCCGAACAACTGCAGGACTGCGGCATCCAGGCTCTCACCATCCACGGCAGAACCCGCAGCCAGATGTACACGGGCGAGGCAGACTGGAGCCTCATCGGCGAGGTGAAAAACAATCCCCGCATCCACATTCCCATCATCGGCAACGGTGACATCACCACTCCCGAGGAGGCAAAGCTTGCCTTCGACCGCTACGGCGTGGATGCCGTGATGGTGGGTCGCGCCACCTTCGGCAGACCCTGGATTTTCAAGGAAATGCGTGATTATCTCGACAACACGGGTGCCGCCCCGCTCACCGTGGATGAGAAGATAGACCTCCTGGAGGAGCAGCTGCGCATCAACATCGAGCGCATCGACGAGTACCGAGGCATCCTCCACACCCGTCGTCATCTCGCCGCTTCGCCCATCTTCAAGGGCATCCCCGACTTCAAGCAGACCCGCATCGCCATGCTGAGGGCCAACAAGGAGGAAGAATTGAAAGAAATTCTGAAGGAGTGCCGGGAGAGAATCAAGGCTATACTATAAGGCAAAGGGAGACTCCAAATACCATCGTTGGAATCTCCCTTTTTCTATTTCTTCAGAATCGAAGCACCTTCGAGCAGGGCGAGTGCCTTGTTCTCGTTCTCCTCCATAATCTCGCGCTCCCCCGGTCCCTTGTCATTGATGCCGCAGAGATGTAGGATGCCGTGGATGATGACACGGTGAAGCTCATCGTCATAGGTCTTGCCAAACTTTTCGGCATTGGTGCGGACGGTGTCGAGGGAAATCACAATGTCGCCGTTGATGATGTCGTCCTCGTCGTAGTCGAAGGTGATGACATCGGTGTAATAGTCATGACCGAGGTACTCGTTGTTCACTTCGAGAATCTTCTCGTCATCCACGAACATATAACCTATCTCTCCCACTTTCCTGCCATGGGAGGCAGCCACCTGGCGAATCCATGCGCTGGTGTCGCGACGCTTGATCTTTGGCATTTTCACGCCTTCTACATTGTATGTAATCATACTATTTTATCCTCCTATATTATTTTTGGTAAAAATTCATCTACATTCCTTCCGAAGAACCTCAGTTCCCTGACAAGCGTAGAGCTCACACTGCTGTACCTTGGGTCGGAGAAGAGCAGGATGGTCTCCACGCCGCCCAACTGGCGATTAATGTCAGCCTGTTCGCGCTCATACTCGAAGTCCTTGGCGCTCCGCACGCCCCGCACCAGGAACTGGGCACCGAGGCGATGAGCCAGGTCAACAGTGAGGTCATCATACGACACCACCTCCAATCGGCAGCCCTTGGAAGGGTCTGCAGCATCCACCAATGTAGAACATTCCCCGGGAAATACCCGCTTGATGTTCTCCACTCGCTGCGAGATTTCCTCCGTGGCGTGCTTCAGCTTGCTCACCGCCACGGCGATGACCAGCTTGTCGAACATCAGCAAGGCTCGCTCGGCAATGTTCTGATGCCCTATCGTGAACGGGTCGAATGTGCCCGTGAATATTCCTATTCTCATATTATTCAAATAAGTCTCCCTGCATGATGTTTCCCGCATAGGGATTCCTGCCGAGGTGGTCATAGGCGAGTTTGGTCGCCATGCGCCCACGGGAGGTGCGCTTGATGAAACCTTCCATGATGAGGAAAGGCTCGTAGACCTCCTCCACCGTACCGCCATCCTCGCCGATGGCCGTGGCAATGGTGCTTACGCCCACGGGGCCACCATGGAACTTGTCGATGATGGTGGTGAGTATCTTGTTGTCTATCTCGTCCAGTCCGTACTGGTCGATGTTGAGTGCCTTCAGTCCAAACTTCGCAATCTCAGCGGTGATGGTGCCGTTGCCCTTCACCTGTGCGAAGTCACGCACTCTTCTCAATAAGGAGTTGGCGATACGGGGCGTTCCGCGCGAGCGGCGTGAGATCTCCACGGCAGCCTCATCCTCGATGGGCACCTTCAGGAGCATGGCGCTGCGCTTGATGATTTTCTGCAAGGTCTCGGGGTCGTAGTACTCCAAGTGGAGGTTGATGCCGAAGCGGGCACGCAGAGGAGCCGTCAAGAGACCACTGCGGGTGGTGGCTCCCACGAGGGTAAAGGGGTTGAGGTCTATCTGAATGCTGCGTGCCGAAGGTCCCTTGTCTATCATGATGTCGATACGGTAGTCTTCCATCGCCGAGTATAGGTATTCCTCCACCACGGGCGAGAGACGATGAATCTCGTCGATGAAGAGCACGTCGTTGGGTTCCAGAGAGGTAAGGATGCCGGCGAGGTCGCCGGGCTTGTCGAGCACAGGGCCGGAGGTAATCTTGAAGCCCACGCCCAGCTCGTTGGCGATGATGTTGCTCAGTGTGGTCTTTCCCAGTCCGGGAGGACCGTGTAGGAGCGTATGATCGAGCGGTTCGCCACGGTACTTCGCCGCCTCCACGAACACCTCCAAGTTGTCCACGACGGCAGATTGCCCGCTGAAGTCATGGAACTTCAGCGGGCGCAGTGCCTTCTCGAAATCTTTTTCGGCGGGCGACACCGATTCTTTTCTTATGTCAAAATCTTCGTTCATCTATACGATTTTATCGATGGTGGCGTGTCATCAAATGCGACACATCATACCCGATAACACGTTCTTATTTTACTTCTCTTACAACAAGATTAATTCCTTTCTCGTCATAACAACCTTATCAGACTGCAAAGTTACACATTTGTAGCTGAAAAAAAGAATTTATTGCCTATTAATTTGCTTGTTAAGAAGAAAAGGGGTAATTTTGCACCCGAAATAGGATTTTATATTATAAGAGTTATGTTAAAGTTATTGCAAGGCTTGAGCCGTTGGCTCGCCAACTACACCTCCTTCTTCATCATCGGCGTAGCAGTGTTCACTTTCTTCTTCCCACATACCTTCGACTGGGTGCGCGGAACCACGCAGACCGTCATCCTCGGCATCATCATGCTCACCATGGGACTGACTCTCACCACCAACGATTTCAAGATTTTGGCACAGAGACCGCTCGACATCTTCATCGGAGCCTGCGCCCAGTTCATCATCATGCCGGGCGTGGCTTACCTGCTGGTTCACGTATGGCACCTCGACCCTGCCCTCGCCCTCGGCATCCTCTTGGTAGGCTGTTGTCCGGGCGGTGTGTCAAGCAACATCATGAGCTACCTCTGCCACGGCGACGTGGCGTTCTCCGTGGGAATGACCTGCGCCTCCACCCTCCTCGCCCCGGTGATGACTCCGCTGCTGATGAAGATCACGGCAGGCGAAATCATCCACGTGGATGCCGTGGGAATGTTCCTCAACATCCTCATCGTCACCATCATCCCCGTGGGCATCGGATGCCTGCTCAACTATATCTACGGTAAGAAGGAGAGCTTCCCCACCATCCAGAGCCTCATGCCTGGCGTGAGCGTCACCTGCCTGGCGTTCATCGTGGGAGGCGTCATCTCCACCGTTCACGACGACCTCGTGGCACGCGGACTGATACTCTTCCTCTGGACTTTCGCCGTGGTGTTCTGCCACAACACATTAGGCTATCTCCTTGGTTGGTTCTCCGGAAAGCTTGCGGGCTTCAACACCGCCAAGAAGCGCACCATCTCCATCGAGGTGGGAATGCAGAACGCCGGACTCGCCACTGTGCTTGCCGGCAACTTCTTCGCCGCCCAGCCCCTCGCCGTACTGCCCTGCGCCATCAGTTGCGCCTGGCACAGTATCTCGGGTACCATCCTCGCCGGGATCTATCTGAAATGGGACCAGATGCAAGCCAAGAAACATGCTTGAGCCCCCCCCCTCTCCTATTTGGTTTTCTACCACGTTTATGGTACACCATGGTAGCAAAACGATAGCCCGTATGGTATTTTTGTAACAAAAAGTTACCAACAGTTTTGTATGTATGTAAAAATATCGTAACTTTGCAGCAAAAAGTACCAAAGCGTATAATTTATATAATAGGAGAGACTTAATATGGTAAAAGGATTCATTTTCGCATTGTCTCTGCTGGCCGCTGGCGCACCTTATGCCTCGGCCCAGAGTCAGGGGATAACAATCAAGGTAACTTCGGCCGACGACGGAGAGCCTGTGGTGGGTGCCGCTATTGTCGTACAAGACAGCAAGGTGGGAGGTGTCACCGATGTAGACGGACGCCTGGTAATTTCCAAGCTCCCCGTGGCCGCCAAACGGCTCACTGTGTCGTACCTAGGCATGCGTACACAGACAGTGAACATCAAGGGTGACGTGGTGGAGGTTGTACTCGCCCCCAACGCTACCAACCTCAACGATGTGGTGGTGACGGCTATGGGCGTGTCGCGCCAAAAGAAGGCTCTGGGCTACGCCACCCAAGAGATTTCGGCCGACCAGCTCACCCAGGGCAAGGACAACAACCTGGTGAACTCGCTGGCCGGCAAGCTAGCAGGTGTGCGCATCACCAACAGCCAGGGCGACGTAGGCTCCAGCCGTATCGTGATACGCGGCGAGACCTCCATCGCCGGCGAAAACCAGCCACTATTCATCGTTGACGGTATTCCCGTGGACAACTCGCAGCTCAACACCAAAGGTGTGGGTCGCGACTTCAAAAATGCCATCGCCGACCTCAACCCCGAGGATATCCTCTCCATGTCAGTACTCAAAGGTCCTAACGCCGCAGCCCTCTACGGAGCGCGCGCCGCACACGGTGCCATCATCATCACCACCAAGACGGGCAAGGGACAGAAGGGACTTGGCGTGACTGGCCACTTCTCGGCGCAGATTTCGCAGGCCTCCACCCTACCCGAATTCCAAAACCTCTACGGACAGGGAGCCGGCGGACGATTCAGCTACGTGGACGGCAAGGGAGGTGGCGTGAATGACGGAGTGGACGAGAGCTGGGGCCCCAGGCTCGACGTCGGGCTCAACATCCCACAGTTCGACAGCCCCCTCGATGCCAATGGCAACCGCACAGCCACACCCTGGGTGTCGAACCCCAACAACGTGAAGGACTTCTTCCGCACGGGCACCACGCTCAACTATGGTCTTGCTGTGGCCAAGGCCGACGACAAGTACCAGTTCCGCATCGGCTACAATAACGAGCACCAGCGCAGCATCGTGCCAGGTGCCTCGACCAACAAGACCAACTTCACTCTCAACACAGACTACAAGCTCGCCCCCTGGGTATCGGTGGGTGCCACCGCCAACTATATTCTCTACTCAGCGCCCAGCCTTCCAGGCTCGGCCATGGCCTCGGGCAGCAACGCCCGCGCCAACAGCACCATGCTGCAGTTCCTATGGTTCGGCCGCCAGGTGAACACCCAGTCGCTAAAGGAAGACTACGACCGCAACTGGAACAGCAGCTACTACAGCAACCCCTACTGGAGCGCTTACTACAACACGCAGAGCCAGGAGCGCCACCGCCTAATCGGCGACTTCCACGTAAGCTTCCACCTGCTCGAGGGCCTCGACCTGAGATTGCGCACCAGCACCGACTGGTATAACGACAAGCGCAAGTCGAAAGTGAAGTGGGGTACCAGCGGCACCCCTTATGGCAGCTACAACGAGGAGAACTACACCGTGCAGGAGAACAATTCCGAGGCCGTGCTCACCTTCCGCAAGCAACTAAGCGAGGACTGGGGGTTCGATGCCCTGGCCGGATTCAACGTGCGCAACAAGAAATACGAGTACAACTACCAGGCGGCCCCCCGTCTGGCCGTACCCGACCTCTACACGCTCACCAACTCGCGCGACCAGCTCACCTCGTCTAACGACTTCTACCGTCTGCGCCAATACGGCGTATACGGCTCGGTAACCGTGGACTACAAGAACTGGGCCTACCTGAGCCTCACGGGCCGCAACGACTGGTCGTCCACGCTACCCGTGGGCAACAACTCCTACTTCTACCCCTCGGTGACGGCGAGCGTGCTGCTCAACGAAGCCTTCGGATTCACCAGCCACAAGGTGAACTACCTGAAGCTGAGGGGCGGATGGTCGCAAGTGGGATCCGACACCGACCCCTACAAACTGGCCAATACCTACAACATCCAGACCGCCTTCAACGGTAACCCCATGCTCACGGCATCTACAGAAGGAAAGAACCCCAACCTCAAGCCCGAGCAGACCAACTCCACCGAGGTAGGACTGGAGGGAGCTTTCTTCGACAGCCGTGTGCGCTTCGACTTCTCCTATTATCAGACAGACAGTAAGAATCAGATATTGAGTCTCGCCACGACAGCGGCCACCCGATACACCTCGCAAGTGGTGAATGCCGGCCACATCCGCAACCGCGGCTACGAGGTACAGCTGGGGCTGGTGCCCGTGCGCGCCAAGGACTTCGAGTGGAACGTGGATGTGAACTACAGCAGCAACCGCAGCAAGGTGATAAAGCTTGACGACGCTGGCCAGATCACCAGCTACCAACTCTACTCATCGGGCATACAGATTCTTGCCAAAGTGGGCGAGGCCTACGGCACCCTTTTCGGCAGCGCCTTCACCCGCGACGAGCAGGGACGTATCGTGGTGGACGACAACGGATTGCCCAAGGTGGCTTCCACGATGAAGACACTGGGGCACTTCACCCCCGACTGGCAGGGAGGCATCACCAACACCTTCCGCTACAAGCGGTTCACCTTCTCGTTCCTCGTGGACGCCAGCTTCGGCGGCAAAATATTCTCCAACACCAACAAGACAGGTATCTACACCGGAGTGTTGGCTAGTACACTGCCAGGACGTGATGCCGAGCATGGCGGACTATGGTATTACAAGAACGGTAGCGTAAACCAGCTGATAGACGCACCGCAGTATACCATAAGCAGCGACGGACTATACTACGCCACCATCAACGGCGAGCAGACCCGCGTGTACCAGGATGGAATCATCGTGGACGGCGTGACTACCTCGGGAGAGAAGAATACCCGTGTGGTGTCGGCCGAAAACTATTACCACAGGCTCTATAGCATCGCCGAGTACAACGTGTTCAAGGCCGACTACGTGAAGCTACGCGAAGTGTCGCTCGCCTACCAGTTGCCCCAGGCTTTCGTACGCAAGCTACACCTACAGGACGCCAGCGTGGCACTCACGGCCCGCAACCTGTGGATCATCCACAAGGCGGCACCCAACATCGATCCCGAGGCGGCCATCTCGACCGGCAACGCACAGGGCGTGGAAGCCTACTCACTGCCGACCACAAGGCAGATAGGCGTAAACTTGAGTGTAAAATTCTAGAGAAACGTGTTTTTACAAAAAACTATAAGAGAGGAACATACGATTATGAGAATACATAGCACATTATACATCGGCGCATTGGCGCTGGGGCTGGTAGCCAGCCTCGCCTCCTGCGATAGTACGCTGAGCGAAATCAACAAGAACCCCAACGCCACAGAAACCCCAGACCCCACCTATCTGCTCACCTCCACCGAGTACCAGAGCGCACAGGCCTACTGGGGCAGCACCGCCAACTACAACAGCACCCTGCTTTGGGTGCAGCATTGGGCGAAGATACAGTACACCGAGCCCGACTGCTACGACGTGACCAACACCTCGTTCACCAGCACCTGGGACACCTTCTACGCCACCCTCATCTCCAACCTCACCGCCATCGACGAGCAAGCCGCCAGCACCGAGGCACTGAAGGCTGTGGCCAAGATATGGAGGTCGTGGGCCTACCTGCAACTCACCAACCTCTACGGTGCCATCCCCTATACCCAGTACGGCAAGAGCACCACACCGGCCTACGACACCCAGGAGACTGTACTCAAGGGACTGCTGCAAGACCTGACCAACGCCGACCAGGCGCTCGACGAGAGTGCCACCTTCACGGGCGACCTCATCTACGGGGGCAAAGCATCCAAATGGAAGAAGCTGGCCAAGAGCCTGCGCCTGCGCATAGCCCTCGAAATCGCCGACCGCGACGAGGCCACGGCCAAGAGCATCATCGCACAGCTCTGGGCCGACAGAGACAACCTGGTGAGCAGCAACGCCGACAATGCCCAGTTCACCTTCGCCGCCTCGCCGCAGTGGAACCCCTGGGCTTCAGCCTTCTCCAGCCGCGATGACCAGCGCGTGTCGAAGACACTCGTAGACAAACTAAAGGCTCTCCACGACCCACGCCTGTCCATCTATGCACAGATGCCAGAGGACGAGAGCGTGACCGACTACGAGGGAGCCGTCAACGGACTCTCAGCCGACCTTGCCAACAATCAGGGATTCAACAAGGTATCACGCCCCGGTACGGCGTTCCTCAAGGATGAGGCTCCGGCCGTGTTCCTCACATACGCCGAGGTGCTCTTCACATACGCCGAGGCTGCGGCACGCGGTTGGATCTCGGCCGATGCCGAACAGCTCTACAAACAGGGCGTGACCGCCTCGCTGCAGCAGCAGGGCGTGACCGACGAGACCACTATAGAGACCTACCTGGCACAGGACGGCGTGAAATACGATGCGGCGCACTGGTATGAGTGCATTGGATGGCAAAAGTGGATTGCCTACTACGGTCAGGGACCCGATGCCTTCACCGACTGGCGCAGACTAGGATACCCCGACCTAAAGCCCGGTCCCAAGTCGGCGCTAACGAGCGGACAGATGCCCCGCCGATTCTTCTATCCAAGCACCGAGCAGTCGCTCAACGGAGAGAGCTATCGTCAGGCTGTGGCCCAGCAGGGAGCCGACGAGATTACCACTCGCCTATGGTTTGACGTGGCGGAGAAGAATAGATAATGAACAATCGCAAAAATATGAAAAGATTCCTACAGATACTAACGATGGCGGTGCTGCTCTGCGGTACCGCCATTGGTGTTGCCAGAGCCTGCACTTCCGTGCTAGTGTCGGCCAAGGCATCGAAGGACGGAAGACCCTTCATCCTGAAAAACCGCGACACCCCCTCACTCGACAACCTCATCGTGGCCCGCCGAGGCGAGAAGTACCACTACATTGCCGTGGCTACTGCCAACGACTCCCTGCCCCAGAGCGTATGGTCGGGACACAACGAGCGTGGCTTCGCCATCATCAACACGGCAGCCTACAACCTCAACGGCGACAGCAACATGAGCGACGAGCGCGATGGCGAGATCATGCGCCGGGCACTGGAGATATGCGCCACGCTGCAAGACTTCGAACATCTCATCGACACCGTGAGCCCCAGATACTCCAACTCCAACTTCGGCGTGATAGATGCTGAGGGCGGATGCGCATACTACGAGGTGGGCATACGGCAGTGGAAGAAATATGATGCCAACGACCCCACCGTGGCTCCATACGGCTTCCTCGTAAGGACTAACCACGGCTTCAGTGGCGACAGGAGTCTCGATGCGGGTGTAGAGCGCTACATGGCCATCAGCCAGTATATGAACCAGGCGGGCTTCGCCGGACAGCTCGATGCGGTGGAGACGCTGCGCACCGTACCCCGCATCCTGTGCCACGGACTCACAGGCATCAACCTACACGACCTGGAGCCCGATGACGAGAGCCAGCAGAAGTTCTTCCCCTTCATCGACTTCATCCCGCGCTACCTCACAGCATCGGCCGAGCTGATACAGGGGGTGGCGAAGGGCGAGAATCCGCTGCACACCGTGGGTTGGAACATCATCGGCTCGCCACTGGCCACCGTTGCCATCCCCTTGCTCATCACCCCCTCAGGCACACTGCCCGCGATGGTGACCAGAGGATCGGACGGGGGCAGCCCCCTCTGCCACTATGGCTTCAGACTCAAGCAACGTCTCTTCCCCCTGCGCACCAAGAGTCGGGGCAATTACATCGACATCGCCCAGCTCATCAACAAGCAGGGCACAGGCATCTTGCAGCTCATCCGTCCGATAGAGGACGAGGTGGTAGGCCGCGGCGAGACAATCGTCGAGAAGGTGAGGAGCGCCAAGACCTATCCCGTCAAGGAGGTGGAAGCCTACTACAAGTGGGTGGACAAGTACGTCGAGGCCGAGTATAAAAAGCTACTGACTAGAAAGAAAGTGTAGGCAGGCTTAATAACTATTTAGTATTCGCTGAATAAATAGCAAGTAATTGATATTTATTCAGCGAACACCAATTAAACAAGCATAATAAATGTACCCAAAGTGGCACTACACATTAGTGTGTGCAAAGTTACATCTTTGTATTTAAAATAAAGAAGATTTTGAAAAAAATCGTAGTCCTTGATAGGAAAAGGACTATTCCTAAAACGGGAGATCTGTACGGAAGAGCGGGCAAGGTGAAGTCTTAGGACACTCGTTGCCACAAAA
Organism: Subdoligranulum sp. APC924/74; assembly: GCA_963600595.1. Taxonomy (GTDB): domain Bacteria; phylum Bacteroidota; class Bacteroidia; order Bacteroidales; family Bacteroidaceae; genus Prevotella. The sequence continues at coordinate 10,373 of CAVCCB010000028.1, forward strand.
AAGTTTTCTCTTCTTAAGCACAAGAAACATCTATATACAATAAGGTAATATCCCCATTTTGAAAACCGCCTCACTAAAGGCGGTTTTATTTTTAGGTTTTCTTGAAAATAAATACGATTTTTCTTGGAGGCTATCAGAATGTTTCCTATCTTTGCCTCAGAAAAACGGAACAACAAGATGTTCCATAAGTCAAACTTCTAAAATAGAACGATTATGAAAAAGATAATGAGAATCATGGCAATGGCAGTGGTAGCAGTAGCAATGGCAGCAGGTTTCGCATCTTGCAGCAAAGATGACGGTGCCAACGGTTTAATTCCCGAAAAGAGCTATTATCCTTCTCTGAAATTTGACCTCAAGGTTTCTGAGGATGCCCTAAGCATCGCAGACTTCAGCGTGACATATCTCGATGAAAATGGACAGGAGAAGACTGAGGCTTTCAACACGACATCCTTCTCAAAAACCATCAAATTCAACTCCCTGCCCGCCAAGGTGAAATACTCCGTCAACTACAAGATGAAGTCCACCATTCCTGACAAAGAGAAATTCGACCTCAGCGTCTACGACAACTCCAAGGCTGGCAAGAGTGACGGAACAAATTTCTATTCTGCTTTAAAGCTTAGCTCACTTTCACAGAACGGCAAGGGTATAAAGAAAGAGAACATCGCAACAGACTTCGGGAGATACTACGATAATTGGAGCAATGAGGGCACCATTGAAAAATAAGAATTGATTGAAAAAATTGTTAGCTTTTAAATAAAAACAACCGATACGGGGAGGGGGATTCTGAATTTCTCCTCCCTTTTCGTTGCCTTTTAGGAGAAAAGGGGAGCCAAAAGGAGACAGATGCGGGAAAGCCTTCACCCTTCACCTTTTGCCCCGAAATGCCGATAAACAGAGGGGTTTCAGAGGGTGAAGGGTTGGAAAGACCCTTCACCACCCTTCACCCTTAGTAGGGAAGACATGGCTTCGGCCCCATTTCTCCATCCAGGCGAACAATAAATTTATAGACCATTAAAAAAAAAAATTGCCAGCGCCGCCTGACACCCCCAAAAGGTGAAGGGTGGTGAAGGGTGGTGAAGGGTCCTCCCAACCCTTCACCCTCTGAAACCCCTCTGTTTATCGGCATTCCGGGGCAAAAGGTGAAAGGTGAAGGGTAAAAGACATTCTCCGTCTCCCGGTATCTACTACCGCCTCAGTCTGGGCAATATATCGCCCTGACTGAGGACAGAACTTTGCCCAGACTGAGGCAGAAAGCAGAACATTGTCCCGCAGACATCAAAAAACAATAATTCAAAATGTCTTTATGGAGCGCAGGAACGCTTGAAGTGGCAAACAAGTTAGCAGCACCAACAGTTAACAGTTCATTTTCCTGTAGTGAGCAGTTGCACGGCACGCTGTACTATCTCGCTCGTCTCGTTCCAAACCTGGAAGTATTGGCTCATATCCCAAATATCGCGCGCCACGAGCGCCTTGAGCTGCACGGACAGGTATTTCCTCGTCTGAGCCAATTCGGCGTCGTCACGGGGCTTTATCTGCTGTTTCTCGCCCTCCTTGATGATTTCCTCTACAAGGCTCTGCGGAACCTCGTAAGTGGAAAGGAACTGGGCAAAGTCCTTGTACTGCGCCTTCAGTTCCTTGCGATGGGCATCGATGAACTTCAGGCTATGGTTGATGACGATGCTCTTGGCAGCAAGCTGTCGGTGCATCTTGGTGTACTTGGTGGTGTCGAGCGGCACGAAGTAGTCGGGCATGATGCCTCCTCCGCCATATACCACGCGGTGCTTGCGCAGGGTATAGTACTTCAGAGAGTCGGCGAGATGGATGCTGTCCTGGTTGGTGAACTCACCATGCTTGTAACGCTTGTCGAGGTCGAGGGCATAGTCCTCGCGGTCGCCCTTGGTGTAAGGTTTCTGGATGCACCTGCCGCTGGGGGTGTAGTAATGGGCGATGGTGAGACGTATCTCACTGCCGTCCTCGAAGGTGAGCGGACGCTGCACGAGTCCCTTGCCGAAGGTACGGCGGCCCACCACCACACCACGGTCCTGGTCTTGGATGGCACCGGAGACTATCTCGGCAGCGGAGGCGGTAAACTCATTGGTGAGCACCACAACCCTGCCCTTGCGCCAACGGCCGTTAGCCTCGGCACGGAACTCCTGTCGCGGAGCCTTGCGTCCGTTGGTATATACGATGAGGTCGCCTTTCTCCAAAAACTCATTGGCAATCTGCGCCGCCGTCTGCAAGTACCCACCACCGTTGTCCTGAAGGTCGAAGATAAGGTCTTTCATGCCCTTCTTCTTCAGCGAGTCCATTGCCTCGCTCACCTCCTTGTGGCTCGTCATTCCGAAGCTGCCCAGTCGGATGTAGCCGATGCCCGGGCGAATCATGTAGGCAGCGTCCATCGTGGTGACGGGAATCTTGTCACGCTTCACCTTGAAGATGAGCTTCTCTGCGATGCCACGGCGCACGATGGTGAGGTTCACCACCGTACCCTTGGGGCCACGGAGCCGCTTCATGATTTCCTCCTTACTCATCTTCACGCCAGCGATGGCAGTGTCGTTGACCGCCACGATGCGGTCGCCGGCAAGGATACCCACCTTCTCGGAAGGACCATTGGTGACGGGCTGAATCACCAGAAGGGTGTCGTCCACCACATTAAACTGCACGCCGATGCCCTCGAACGAACCGTTGAGCGACTCGTTCATCGACTGTGTTTCCTTTGCTGTAGTGTAGGCGGAGTGCGGGTCGAGCTTCTCCAGCATTCCACGGATGGCGTCCTCGACGAGCCTGTTCTCGTCCACACTGTCCACATAGAGGTTGGTGATGGCAATCTCCGCCCTTCCCAACTTTTCTATCGGACTGGTCTTGCCCGTCTTGATACGCATTTGGGCGTTCATGGAGCTGATAGTTATGACTGCCACTAACGCAAGCAATAATACCTTCTTCATTATCTATTTCAAAGCATTTGGATTTTTCATACTTCTCTCTTCACTATTCATTTACCATCTCCTCCTCCGGGATGTCCTCCTCAATCACGAGGTTGTCGATGATGAAGTTCTGTCGCTCCATGGTATTCTTGCCCATGTAGTACTCCAGGAGCTTCTGTACCTGGTCTGTCTTGTGGAGCGTCACCTGCTCCAGTCGGATGTCGGGACCGATGAAATGGGCGAACTCCTCGGGAGAGATCTCACCGAGGCCCTTGAATCGGGTGATTTCCGGGTCGGGTCCCAAGTCACGGATTGCCTTCTGGCGCTCTTCGTCACTATAGCAGTAGCGGGTGATGAAGTCGCCCTTCTTCTCCTTCGCCCCGAGCTTGGCGTCGGCATCTGCTATCGCCTGCTTGTCCTTGATCTTGGTACGCTTGTTGCGCACACGGAACAAGGGGGTCTGCAACACGTAGACGTGTCCTTTCTTGATGAGGTCGGGGAAGAACTGCAGGAAGAAAGTGATGATGAGCAGGCGGATGTGCATTCCGTCCACATCGGCATCGGTGGCTACAATCACCTTATTGTAGCGCAGCGTATCGAGTCCGTCCTCGATGTCGAGGGCAGCCTGGAGGAGGTTGAACTCCTCGTTCTCATATACCACCTTCTTGGTCAGTCCGAAGCAGTTGAGCGGCTTTCCCCTGAGAGAGAACACCGCCTGGGTGTTCACGTCGCGGCTCTTGGTGATGCTTCCGCTGGCGGAATCGCCCTCGGTGATAAATATGCAACTCTCCTCCTTGCGCTCATTCTTGTTGTCGCTGAAATGTATGCGGCAGTCGCGGAGCTTGCGGTTGTGGAGGTTTGCCTTCTTGGCGCGCTCTCTGGCGAGTTTGGTCACTCCCGCCATCGCCTTGCGCTCGCGTTCGCTCTCCTTGATCTTGTTCTCCAGGATCTCCGCCACGTCCTTGTGGATGTGGAGGTAGTTGTCCACCTCCTTCTTCAGGAAGTCGCCCACGTATTTATTGATGGTCTCTCCGCCGTTAGGCGTCATCGTGGTGCTGCCGAGCTTGATCTTGGTCTGGCTCTCAAATACCGGTTCCTCCACATTGATGGCAATGGCGGCGACGAGCCCGTTGCGGATGTCTCCGTACTCATACTTGCCGAAGAACTCCTTGATGGTCCTGGCGATGTGTTCCTTGAAGGCACTCTGGTGGGTGCCGCCCTGGGTGGTGTGCTGGCCGTTGACGAAGGAGTAGTATTCCTCACCATACTGGTTGGTATGGGTGAACGCCACCTCGATATCCTCGCCCTTCATGTGGACGATCTCGTAGAGTCCCTCGTTGGTCATGTTGTCGGTCAGGAGGTCCTGCAAGCCGTGGCGGCTCAGGATGCGCCTGCCGTTGTTCATGATGGTGAGACCTGTATTCAAATAGGTGTAGTTGCGGAGCATCGTCTCCACGATGTCATCGTGGAAGGAGTAGTTCTTGAAGAGCGCGTTGTCTGGCTCGAAGTAGATGAACGTGCCGTTCTCGTCCTCCGTAGCCTCCGTGTTATCGCTCTGCAGGATACCCTTCTCGAAGGTAAGATGACGCACCTTTCCCTCGCGGAACGACTTCACCTCGAAGTGGGAGCTGAGGGCGTTGACCGCCTTCACACCCACACCGTTCAGTCCGACGCTTTTCTTGAACGCCTTGCTGTCGTACTTTCCGCCGGTGTTCAATACGCTCACCGCCTCGACGAGCTTTCCCTGAGGGATGCCACGGCCGTAGTCGCGCACACTGACGCGCAAATGGTCATCAATGTCCACCTCAAGGCGTGTGCCCGCCCCCATCTTGAACTCGTCGATGGAGTTGTCAATGACCTCTTTCAGGAGTACGTAGATTCCGTCCTCGGGCAGGTTGCCGTCGCCCAATCTACCGATGTACATACCAGGACGGGTCCTGACATGCTCCATGTCGCTCAAGTGGCGGATGTTGTCGTCGGTGTATTGCACGACGTTACTATTTTCTTCTGGCATAATGGTATCTTTCTTTTTGATGTTTCACTCTATCAAACGCACAAAGATAGCAAAATTCGGGAGAACGACCAAATATTGCTATCTTTTTTGCAGTTTTTTAGTACACAGTACCATGAAGGGAAGAAGCGTTATGACTTTTCCGCAATGATGAGAACATGCCTCTCGTCCGCCAGGGTGGTGGCAAATATGTAGGTGTCGCCGCCGTCTCTCAACTTCAACCGCTTGCGAAGCTCTGCCACGGAGAGGGGAAAGTTGCGAGTGGTGATGTTAGCCTGCGTAATGCCGGCAAGATGGCGTTTCAGATCTTTCTTGTTGAGCGAGCAGACCGACAAGATACGGAAAGCCCTGCCGGGGAAGTCATCAACGGTTTGCCGGCTCACGAAAAGGTGGCTGTTCTTCGCCAACATCTCCACACCGTATCGCTCCGAGACCGTCCCGAAACAGCCCGCCTTCATTAGCGAGGCATTCGGCTCATAGAGCCAGTCGCCCAAGGTTTCAGCATCAGCGATTGCCACAGTGGGGAGTTCTGTTGCGTCATACTCCATCCGTTGTCCGTCGTTGACACAGAAGACCCTCAGCGGCACTTGCACTCGCAAGGAAAGCACCAGGAGCAACTCTTTGCATTCATTCCCCACGGAGACGATGTGTACCTCTCTGACATGACTCAGCTCACTCACTGCACGGTGCCAGTCGAGCATCGGGGAGAGCTTGATGATGACGAAATCTGCCTTCCGCAGCATCTCCTCTTGCAATTGGGTCACGTCGGGCGTGCAGTCCTTTAGGCTCACCACCTTGTTGCCAGCATCGTCACGTCGGGCAGGGTCGATGAAGAGGAGCCGCAAGTTATCCAAGGAGTGCAACGTCTCCACTCCATCGTCATTCTTCACGACGGCGTTCTCCAGGCCCAGGAGCTTGAAGTTTGCTTTCGCTACCTCACAGAGATGCGCCTGTCGTTCTACATACATCGACTTCACACCCAGTCGGGCTGCGATGTAAGAGAAATCCACGCCGAACCCTCCTGTCAAATCCACAAATTCAGTTTCATTAACATCTATATCCAACTCTGTTAATATAGAACCATTTCTGCAAGTGCCTTCATTTTTGGCGAATTTGGAAGCAGCTGCATCCTCGGTCGAAAATTCGGGAATTTTGGATTTTTGGCTTTTCAGCCATCTTTCCGCCAGTTCCGCCTTATAAAGTGCCGTCTGCTCCGACGAACATTGTTCCATGGAAATATGGGGCGGATAGACTATGCCTTCGATGTTCGCCCAGCGAGGCAACTTGCCCCGCGCCATCTTCCGCCCCCGAATCTGGTCGAGGGCAAACGGCAAATCCACCTCGGGAAACTTGCTCCCGAGGAAAGCCAACTGGCGGACATCCTCGTCCTGGTGCTGGCGAATGAATTCTACAGTTGCCTGGTTCATTATAGAAACAGACCGTTTGCTAAAGTTTCTTGTTATAGTCGTAGCTCTCGGGCTGCTGCTTGTTGATGATAATGTCGTAAGCGGCTCCTTCCGTCCATTCGGCACCATTGGTTGGCAGGGTGACCTTGCCTGTGAGTTGCAGTTTTTCAAACAACCATTGCATGTAGTAGGCGAACATATAGAGATGATATTTATCGGTTCTGGGAAGCGTCCCTACATACGCCTCAAAGGAGCCAGTCTTCTGGATGCCGGTCAGAGCAACATTCAGTGGTGTGGAACAACCGAAGAACGTCATGTTGTCTCTATAGTATGCGCTCACATCCTCCAGCGGAACGCTGAAAGCAAAAGGTTCCTTATCCTCGGTATGCTCATACACCCAGTTAATACCTCCGCCCAGATAGCTTTTACTGTAGATGGTTCCCCAGCCTTGGCGCACAATTTTATTGTCCTCGGGAATGTCGGACGTTTTGGATGCGAAGGCAAGTTGTGCTGACACTCCACCCACCTCGATGATGCCCTTGGGTGAGTTCGTGAGCGTGCCGTTCTCATAGTTGGTGGCTATCCAGGCATAGAGTCCCTCGTAACGTCCGGCAATGGTCATGGCTGCTTTCAGACTGAAGCCGTTGGCTTCGCCTATGGCCTTCAACTTATTATATACGCCATCGGCTGTTGCCTGGTCTTGTACACGCATACCAGCGGTAGCAAGGATGTAGAGTGGGATATTCTCACTGCCACTTTTGTAGCTGAGAGTCATCCTGTCATAGTAAGCTCTTACACTATCGGGATGATTGGCCACAGTGGAGATGGCCCTTCCCTTCGATTCTTTCTTCTCTTGGTCGGAAATGGGATAGAGCAACTTCACGGTGCTGTCTGCCTTCACCTCGTAAATGTAAAGACGCGAACCGGAGCTTCCTGCATCGATGATGGCCACTTTTTGAGGAAAGGATGTCTCGTCTGACTGGTGGTCTTTAGAACACCCTACGAATAGCAAGACGAGCAGAGTAAAAAACAAAAATTTCTTCATATTTTCTATATTTGTTTGTCGTTATTGGATAAATTGGGATTTTAGCAAACAGACCCCACACCTTGCACTAAAGGCGTGCGGTGTGAGGTCTATTTTATAATTTTCTTCCCATCCAACAGAAAAACTCTGCGACAGGAGAATCTTCAAAGGATTAGTCTGCCAACTTAGCCTTGATGAACTCGCGGTTCAGGCGGGCGATGTTGGAAATAGACTCGTTCTTAGGACATACAGCCTCGCAAGCGCGGGTGTTGGTACAGTTACCGAAGCCCAGCTCGTCCATGCGGGCGATCATCTTCTTGGCGCGGGCAGCAGCCTCTACGCGACCCTGTGGGAGGAGAGCCAGCTGGCTGACCTTTGAGCTGACGAAGAGCATGGCAGAGCCATTCTTACAAGCAGCTACGCAGGCACCGCAACCGATACATGTAGCGCAGTCCATAGCCTCGTCGGCGTTCTCCTTAGGAATCAGGATGGCATTGGCATCCTGAGCCTGACCGGTACGGATGCTGGTGTAACCACCTGCCTGGATGATCTTGTCGAATGCCGAGCGGTCTACCATACAGTCCTTGATGATGGGGAAACCAGCCGAGCGCCAAGGCTCTACGGTGATTACGTCGCCATCGTTGAAACGACGCATGTAGAGCTGGCAGGTTGTCGCGCCACGCTCTGTCTTTCCGTGTGGAGTACCGTTGATATAGAGAGAGCACATACCGCAGATACCCTCGCGGCAGTCGTGGTCGAAGACGAAAGGCTCCTGACCGGCCTCGATGAGCTCCTCGTTCAAGATGTCGAGCATCTCAAGGAATGAGGTGTCATCTGGGATGTTCTTCATCTCGTGTGTATCGAAGTGACCCTGAGCGGTAGGGCCGTCCTGCTTCCAATACTTAACTGTGAAACTTATATTTCTTGCCATTGTCTTGTTCGCTTTTTAGTTCTTGTAATTTCTTGTCTGTACCTTAATTGCCTCGTACTCGAGAGGCTCCTTGATGAGCTCTGGTGCCTTGGTGTCGTCACCCTGGTACTCCCAGCAGCCTACGTAGAAGAAGTTCTCGTCGTCGCGCTTTGCCTCGCCCTCTTCTGTCTGGTACTCCTCGCGGAAGTGACCGCCACAGCTCTCGTTGCGGTGCAATGCGTCGTAGGCGATCAGCTCACCCATCAGGATGAAGTCGCGCAAGTGGATGGCCTTGTCAAGCTCCACATTCAAGCCTTCCTTCTTGCCTGGAATGAAGAGGTTCTTGTTGAACTCGTCGCGGAGAGCCTTCATCTTCTTCAAGCCAGCCTCAAGACCTTCCTTGGTACGGCCCATACCTACATGCTCCCAGAGGATGTGACCCAGCTCCTTGTGGATGGAATCTACAGAGCGCTTGCCCTGGATGC
>CAVCCB010000029.1:0-14946 GCA_963600595.1 Subdoligranulum sp. APC924/74
GCCATGATACCGATGTTACGTGTCAAATGTAAATCGCGATTTGCCATTTTCTTTTATACCTATTTAATTAAATTAGAATCTGAAGTGAGCAAATGCACGGTTAGCCTCTGCCATGCGGTGCATATCCTCCTTGCGCTTGAATGCGCCACCCTGGTTGTTGTAGGCATCCATGATCTCGGCAGCCAGCTTGTCTGCCATTGTCTTGCCGCCACGCTTGCGTGCGAAGGCGATCAAGTTCTTCATGGAGATGCTCTCCTTGCGGTCAGGACGGATTTCTGTAGGAACCTGGAAGGTTGCACCACCTATACGACGGCTCTTCACCTCCACCTGGGGAGTGATGTTGTCGAGCGCCTGCTTCCAAATCTCAAGTGCAGACTTCTCCTCGTTGGCCATCTTGGCCTTTACTGTGTCGAGTGCATTGTAGAAAATCTCATATGACGTATTCTTCTTGCCGTCATACATCAAGTGATTCACGAACTTAGAGACCTTCTGGTCGTTGAAGACTGGATCTGGAAGAACCACTCTCTTCTTTGGTTTTGCTTTTCTCATTTTAACCTTAAAAAATTACATTCTGCATGGGGTTGTCCATTGTTCTTCAACGCCCGCACCCGGGCATTTACTCAACCTGTTACATTTCTCCAGCAAAACTATTAATAAATTCTTTGTTTCGCCTCAAGCTCTCGGACATCTCCGACCGTGAGCTGTCGGCACTTGTTTTTTGTTTTGTTCCTTAGCCAATCGGATTACTTCTTAGCCTTGGGACGCTTGGCACCATACTTGGAACGGCGCTGTGTACGGTTGGCAACACCTGCGGTATCAAGAGTACCACGAACGATGTGATAACGTACACCGGGGAGGTCCTTAACACGACCACCGCGTACCAATACGATTGAGTGCTCCTGCAAGTTGTGTCCCTCTCCTGGGATGTAGGAGTTAACCTCCTTGGAGTTTGTCAAACGAACACGAGCAACCTTGCGCATTGCTGAATTAGGCTTCTTAGGAGTTGTGGTGTAAACGCGAACGCAAACACCGCGACGCTGAGGACAAGAGTCCAAAGCTGGTGACTTGCTCTTGTCAACCAACACCTTTCTGCCTTTTCTTACTAACTGTGAAATAGTAGGCATAATTTTACTTTTTAATTTATATATTTATTTTTATAATTTTCCGTTTCGTAGAAGCCCCACTTTTCCATGCGGCTTTTCGGGGTGCAAAGGTACGAATTTTTCCCCAAAACACCTAAATAAATAAAATGCTTTTGTTCTTTAGGGTTAATTTTTAACTAAATATAACTATCCGTTACGATATTTATGCCTTAATAGCCGTTTTCTTAGGTTAATTTAATTTTAGTTCGCATGCACAAGTCAGCCTTTAGGCCTCGCCCTTTGGTACGTTGAAGGGGGAGATAGTGCGCTCCACCTCGTTGGGCAATGTAATCTTGCCGAAGGCCTGCTCATAGTTGTAGAGGTTGCCCTGCAAAGCCTGGAGGAGACGCTTGGCGTGCTCTGGTGCCATCACTACGCGGGTCTTCACCTGTGGCTGTGGCATTCCTGGCAGAGCGCAAGCGAAGTCGAGGATGAAGTCTGAGCTGGAGTGTGTGATCAAGGCGAGGTTGGAGTAGATACCTGCTGCCACTTCTGGCTCGATACCCATCTGTAACTGACCCTGCTGCTGCTGTTCTTTGTTGTTATTATCTTCCATAATTTCTAATTTGTTATAAGGTAAAACATAAATTTAATGATGCAAACTTACTGATTTTTTCTGAAAGCACCAAATTTTTGCAATGAAATTTGCACTACAAGGCTAAATTTAACCGCTTGCAGCAAAAATTCAGTATTTAGGTTTTCACGCGCGTATGCGTAAATGTTTTTTCGGTTAATATCTGTCATCTTTCACCTTTTCACTGCTATCCATCTATGTTTTAGCCGATTGCCTTTGGTGACAGATGTCCATAAAGGCGGTATATCTATCACCTTTTTACCACTATCTTTCACCCTTTTTGATATTTTTCATCGTTTTTCAAGCAAAAAAGCTTCCTTTTTTATGGCAATCTCAAAGATTTTTCGTATCTTTGCAAAGTATCGTTTAATTATAAAGATCATGAAAATAGATTTATCTGATGCCAATTTCGTAAGAAGCATCGTACGCACTGGGATGGCATACTGCTTCAGCAACGCCTGCCAGATGACAGACAGGTGCTTTCGTTTCATCGCCGGGAAGTACAAGTCTCCCAGTCAGACCAAAGGCAACGCCGTCTACCCCGATGCCTTGCAGGACGGCAAGTGCGAACATTTCATCACGCCACGCATCATCAATGCGGCGTGGGGATTCAAGTCGCTCTACAGGGATGTGACCTCCAGCGACCTCGCCTCCATGCGACTGAAGGTGACTGCCTTCCTCGGCGGCAAGACCGCCTACTACCGTTACCATCGCGGGGAGAAGTTGCTTTCGCCCGAACAGCAGGAAGCCATCGCCAACCTGTTCAAGGAAAAGGGATACGGCGAGCCATCCTTCGACCACAGGAAAGAGACGGTTGATTTCACCAGCAAGTGAGTTTCACTCAGTTTCAAGCATTGAAACTCACAGTTTCAGCCTATGAAACCGGCAGTTTCTCCCTATGAAACCAGGAGTTTCACTCTATGAAACATCCCGAAACTCCCATTATTCACCCAATTAAAAACAAAGACAAAGATGAAGATTACACTGACAAGAACCACGAAAGACCAGCAGTTGCGACTCACCACCAAGACCGTAGACCGTCTGCTGGAGCGCATCTCCAAGGACGACTCCAAGGACACCATCACGAAATACAGGGAATTCACCCGTCTCATCGAGAATCCCGACGTGGAGACCGAGAACATGAAGACATGGCTGCGCATCTGTCCCTGTGCCGAGTTTGAGAAAGACGCCAACGACAACCTCCGCATGAAGGAGTGCAACGGCATCCTCTTGCTCACCTTCGAGGGCATCACGGGCGAGGGCAAGATAGAGCAGTTGAAGGAGGCCGCCTCCTCCCTACCCTCCACTTTCGCCGCCATTACGGGCACGAACGAACAGACCCTGCACGTCTGGGTGAGGTACGCCCCGAAGGACGGCAAGATGCCGACAGAAGAGAACGATGCCGAACTGCTCTACCAGTCCGCCTACTTCCAGATACTGCCCATCTACCAGACAATGCTGAACGCCTCGCCCTCCAACACCCTGCCTTCCCTCCGCAACCATTTCCTCATGACACTGGACGCAACACCTTATTATAATAGCAAGGCTGCGCCCATCAAGGTGAACGCATCGGCAGGTACTTCACAGTCTCAGCACCAGAAGGAAACCGCAGGTACCGCCAATGCCACTGCGGAAGGAGAAGCAGACACAGACGGGAGCAAGAGCATCAGTGACCAGATCAACAAGATGATTGCCTTCCTTGGCGAACGGTACATCCTGCGCTACAACACCGTGATGAAATACACCGAGTTCCAGGAGAAGGCAAGACCGTGGCTGGGGTTCATGGCGGTGAGTCCGAGGGTACAGAAGAGAATGACATTAGAGGTGCAGCTCGCCGACATCCGCGTGAGTATCAAGGACGTGAGAAACTACCTGGAGTCGGACTACATCCGCAACTACGACCCCATCGACGAATACCTCTTCGACTGCCACGGCAAATGGGACGGCAAGGACCACATCCGCGCCCTGGCACGCACCGTGCCCACAGACAATCCCCACTGGGCGGACTGGTTCTACATCTGGTTCCTCGGCATGGTGGAACAGTGGCGCACCTACCGCATCCACCAGTACGGCAACAGCGCCGTTCCCCTGCTCATCTCGAAACAGGGCTACAACAAGAGCACGTTCTGCCGCCGTCTCCTGCCGAGGGAGTTGCAGTGGGGCTACAACGACAACCTCATCCTTTCGGAGAAACGGCAGGTTTTGCAGGCGATGTCGCAGTTTCTCATCATCAACCTCGATGAATTCAACCAGATTTCCGCCGCCACCCAGCAGGGTTTCCTGAAGAACATCATCCAGTTGCCCACGGTGAAGATCAAGCGTCCCTATGGCAGTCATGTGGAGGAGTTCCCGCGCACGGCATCCTTCATCGCCACGAGCAACATCGACGACATCCTCTCCGACCCCTCCGGAAACCGCCGTTTCATCGGAGTGAAGTTGACGGGTCCCATCGACGTGAGCGTGCAGCCCAACCACCGCCAGCTCTTCGCCCAGGCGTTGACGGCATTGGAGAACGGGGAGAAATGCTATATCGACGACGTGCAGACAAGGATGCTCATGGACAGCAACAAGGACTTCCAGACCGAGATGCCCCTGGAGCAATGTTTCCACGAGTGCTTCTCGCCCGCCGCAAACGAGGTGGAGGGCACGTACCTCAGCACAGCCGCCATCTTCAAGGTCTTGAAAGACCGTTTCGGCAGTTCGCTGGAAGTAAGCAATATCGTCGCCCTGGGCAGGCGGTTGCGCAACATGGACGACATCAAGAGCCGCCGCACGAAGACCGGCGTGCAATATCTGCTCAAGGAAAACAACTAAAACCGCCCTTTTTCGCCAGAAAAAATGCGAAAAAGGTGACAGATACCCAAGAAAAGGTGATAGATTCGATGCATTTCCAAGAATCTATCACCTCTCAAATCCCCAGTGTTTATCGGCATTCCGAGAGATTGGGTGATAGAATGACAGATTTTTCGGGTGAAACTTTTTCACGGGAGAAAGTGCTTGCCAAGCACATTGTCAGCGCGCCCTGAAGGGGCAACCTGCGCCTAGCCCAGGGCAACACCCTGGGTTTCGGAGGATTTGTCCACGAACGCCCTGAAGGGGCAAAAGCGTTACATGATCCAACTTTGAGTTCACCGTGGCACCATAGAGGAGGACTATGCAACATAAAACAGCTGGGTATTGTAACGCTTTTGCCCCTTCAGGGCGCATTGCTGCTCGCCGGACTACCCAGGGTGTTGCCCTGGGCTAGGCGCAGGTTGCCCCTTCAGGGCGCGCTGGACATTCGCAGACCGCAAGCTATAAGGAGGCATTGAAAATCTTACCAAGTTATTTTTTAACCGTTACTAAGCCCAACCTTCTATTTTATGTATCCAAGTGAGCAATTCTGATTTTCCAATCGATTGGAAAGTCTCGGGAAGGTTTATAAGAGCTCACAAAATTGCACAATTTTCCAACTCTACTACATACGATGCTTTTTTATCACAGGCTGCCTTAAACCTACGTAGAGCCTCTTCACGAGTCAGTTTTTTTCTTTCCATATATACCTCCTATTTTATTAATGGGGTTGTTGAACACAATCCTCTTATCGCTTGCAAAAATACAAAAAAGAATTGAGAATGTGATATTTTAAATGGATAAATGTTTGGAGATAACGGAGAAAAACCGTAAATTTGCAGCAGAACCAACAATTGCCGCTTATGCTTAGCAAGAACGTACAAGAAATGATACCCAAGATACAACAGTATCTCGCCACCCAACCCATAGAAAAGGCTTGGCTCTTCGGATCGTGCTCCCGCGGAGAGGAAACGGCGAAGAGTGATGTAGATCTATTGGTAAGGTATAAAGACAGCGATGCCATGTCGCTATTCGACATAACAGGCATCATGGTCTCCTTAAAGGAAATCATCCACAAGCCTGTTGACTTAATAGAAGAAGACTGTCTCCTTCCATTTGCACAAAAAACAGCTAACCGTGATAAAGTATTGATTTATGAGAGAAAAAGTTAGAGACAAAGGCAGGCTTGAGCATATCCTCAAAGCCTGTAACGACTTACTTGGTTCAAAAGACAAGTATGATTTTGAAGAGATAAAGGACCATCCCGTATTGTTCTATGGTTTTGTAAAGCTGGCAGAAATCATAGGAGAAGCTTCTTATATGCTCACAAAGGAGTTTCGGGCATCCCAGCCACAAATTCCATGGGAGCAAATGATAGGACTAAGACATGTTTTAGTACATGGCTATTATACCGTCAAGCCTAAACAACTTTGGAACATCATAGAAAAAGACATTCCTGTCTTGAAGCCGCAGATAGAGACACTGCTCAACACGGTGGATTTTCCTGAAGACTAACAATAAAGGATGAATGACAACGATGGAAAGATTTGTCAAAACATTACTCCTCCTCATCATGGGACTCTCGCTCTTCTCATGCACGAGGGACGACAGCGACACGGAGCAGGCATCGAAGATGAAAACCACTGCCTACAAGATAGCCGTGGTGTTGCCCCTGAGCCAGAGCGACAACTACAAGAAACGCATTGACAACACCGTGGACTGGGCATTGGAGAACCTCCGCAGCGCCCAGCAGAAGTTGGCTGCCGCCGGCGACACCAACGTCATCTCCCTCGACATAGAATGGTATGACGAGGACAAGGTGAACCTGGCGGAATTGGGTGCCCAGCTCACCCGGCGAGACAGCATCCTGCTGATCGTGGGACCGCAGAAGAACGAAGACGTGAACATTCTGGCACCCCTCTGCAAGAAAGCAGACAAGCCCCTGATCGTGCCAAGTGCATCCAGCGAGGATGTCATCCGGCGATACGCCGTGACAAAATCGGGCGACAAGGCTGAGAAAGCTTTCCTCTGGTCGCTGTGCGAGAGCGACGTGGCACAGAGCAATATCCTGGTGGCAAAGGCATGGGAAGGAGGCGCAAAGAGCATCGCACTCCTCACTCCCGACAACACCTACGGAAAGACCTTCTACGACTGGGTGCCCTACATGGCAGTCAACATGAACGTGCAGCTGGAAACCAAGAACCTTATCCAATACACCCAGGACAACTTGGCGGAAAAGGCACGGGAAGCCATGCAAAGCGGTGTGGGCTGCCTCATCTGTGCGGCGGAGACACCCACCGAGGTGAAGACCATCCTCGAAGCCAAGAACAACTCCGGGAGCAATGTAGCCCGCATCCTCTTCACCGACGCCGCCCTCAGCTCCTCGCTGACGGAGCTGGACAACCTGTCGAAGGAAGGCGTGGAGGGCATCGCCCACTATGCCAACCCGTCCACCGGTTTCAAGACCGCCTACAAGGAACGCTTCAACCAATACCCTGCCGGCTTCGAGGCACAGCTCTATGACGCCATCCTGCTGTCGGGAATCACGGCTTTCGAGAAAAAGCACTTCCCTGACGGAGTGACGGATGCCAACGAAATCATCCGCGGACTCACCGCCGCAGGCGAGACTCCCCTCGTGGTATGGAGCGAACAGGGACTCGGCGAACTGTTCCAGCTGCTCAGCAAGGGCGAGTATGCCAAGATGACGGGAGCCAGCGGACTGCTGCGCTTCGACAGCGACTCATACACCAGCATCGTGGAAAGCACCTATATCCACTGGCGTGTATATAACGACCAGTTTACCGCCCTCGACTTCATAACCACTTCCGGCAGCGGCGGCACGACTTCCGCCATGGCAGCATGGAACTGGGCAGCCCAGAATGCACCGGAACTGGAAGATGAAGACGCGCCCGTACATTATAATACATTAAAGGACAAATGGGCGGTACTGGTGCAAGGTTCCTCGGGCTGGGAAGACTACCGCCACCAGGCGGACGTGCTCAACGTGTATCAGTTGCTGAAACGCAACGGATGGCCGGACGACCACATCATCCTCATCATCTCCGACGACATCGCCAACAACCCCAAGAACATCACCCCGGGGGAAGTGCGCGCGAACCTCAACGGACCAGAGCTGTACAAAACGGCGAAGATAGACTACAGCACCGACAGTCTCACCGTCGCCGACTTCAAGAACATCCTGTGGGGCAAGAAGAGTTCCCACCTCCCCACCGTGCTCAACACCACGGACCAGTCTGACATCCTCCTTTTCTGGAGCGGTCACGGAATATCGGAGACCAGCACCCTGCCCAACTGCTTCTACTGGAGGAGCGACAAGACCATCTACTCGGAAACGGAGTTCAGGGAAACCCTGCAAAAGATGTTCGACGAGAAACGCTACCGCAAGATGCTGCTGTTGCTGGAGCCTTGCCACTCCAGGAACCTGGCGAAGCAAACCGACCACATGCCAGGCATGATGGCAATCGCTGCCGCCAACGGCAACGAGAGTTCGTTTGCCGACTACCACTCCAGTATGCTGGGCATCTGGATGAGCGACCGTTTCACCAACAACCTCGTCAACACGCTCACCGACAATCCGGCGCAGACCTACAAGGAACTGTATGAATACCTGTACAAGCACACCCTGGGCTCTCATGTGTACTTTGAGAACGCCGGATACTTCGGGAACCTCTTCAAGGATTCACCCAAGGAGTTTGTCGTATACAACTGATCCGTTACATTTACGGACACTCAAAGCGATGTCAGAGTTTTCTCATTTTCAAAACTCTGGCATCGCTTTTCTATATATAATAAGGTATAATTCTGATTTAGGAAACTGCCTCTTTTAGATTGGTTTTATTTTAAGGGTTTTCTGCATTTTCTTGTTTTTTTATTTGGACGGAACTGATGATCTGCATATCTTTGCAACATAGACAGGAAACAAAAACATTAACTCTCTAAAATGGAATCATTATGAAAAAGAATATAAGAAAAGCAGCATATTACATTGCAGTAGCAGTCTTCGCAGCATTCACGTCATGCAGTGGTGACAACGCCAACAGCGTCGTTGACTCAGGTGGAAAAACCAGTGAAGCAATAACCGCGGACGAACCGAACGTGGACAACGTGAGCGTGGTAGTCACAGACTCCGCCAAATATACCATCGAAGAGATGGCAGACAAGGTGTTCGGCAAAGAAGGGGCCAATTCCGACACACAGAATTTACGCCAACGATTTGTAGACAAAGCCCACGAGGAGGAGAAACAGTTCCAGAATGAAACTGGTGCCAACCAGGGTATGCTCTTCTACAGCTATACCTTCAAGTATAAGTCAACAGACCTCAAGGGCAATCCCATCGACTTGTCTGCACAAGTTTCATGGAAGTCATTGGCACGGTATAGCTTCAATCCCGACAACATCATCCTCTACGAGCACTACACCATCATGAAAGATGCCGAGGCACCCTCCCGCACAACCAACGTCATACAGACATTGGTGGGCAACAATCTCGTAATCCAGCCCGACTACATTGGCTATGGAGCTACCAGGAACGAGCTGCATCCCTACCTCAACCACGACATCACCGCTATCAATTCAGTAGATGCACTCGGGGCAGGATTCAAGGTTTGGAAGACAGAAACAAAAAACAGCAAGGAATTGTCCAAGAACTGGAAGATGTACGTCATCGGAGCCTCGCAGGGCGGCTCAAGTGCACTCGCTGTACATAAATATCTGGACACCCATCTTGACATAGCCAACAAATGGCACTTCGGTTATTCTTACTGCTGCTGCGGTCCCTACTGTCCGACAGTAACCATGGAGAAATACTACAAGGACGGGCACGTGACCTTCCCCGGCGGCATCCTCCTGACGGTCAAGTCCATGCTGGCCTCCTATCCGGAGATTCTTGGCAAATGGACAGAGGATGACTTCTACAGCGAGAAGTTCCGCAAAATAAAGAGTACCGTTGACAAGATGATCGCCTCCAAGGAATACAAGACCACAGAGCTTAATCAAAAACTGAGAGAACTCTTGGGTGTCAAAAAGAATGACCCATTCAGTCTGAAGGACATCCTGAGCACATCCGTACTCGACATGAACTCTGAGATAGCGCAGGCTTTCTTCAAATGTCTTGAGAAGAACGACCTGACCACGGGATGGACTCCCGTACATGAAATCAGGCTCTATCAGACAACGGTTGACGACGTGGTACCCTATGCCAATGCAGAGAGGTTGAGACAAGCTTTCCCTGACAAGGTGAAAGAGGAGATGATATGGGATAACCTGGGCCATGTAAGTGCCTGTACGCATTGGACAATGTTCTCCTTGTGGAACAGAACTTGGTAAACAGATTGCCTGCAGTATAAAATAAGGTTTTCGAAGAGAGGGATATGCCGGACGGCGTATCCCTCTTGTTCATTTTCCGGATTCCCAATATATCTATCACAAAATGACAGGTCGTGGAAACGTTACGAGAAGTTAATGTTTTCACGATAAGTGCAGAAAAATGTATGTGAAGCGTCTAAATATGTGCAGAAAAATGTATCTTTGCAGCCAAATAAGGTGCAGAAAAATGTATCTTCACGACTGAAAAAGGTGCAGAAAAATGTAATGATACGTATGGAAAGACTTGTGTTACAACAATTTAAAGAATGGAAAACAAGAAGCGACAGGAAGCCACTCATTGTCAATGGAGCCAGACAAGTCGGCAAGACCTGGGCTTTGCGTGAGTTTGCCAAGCAAGAATACAAGAAGGAAGCCTATGTTCTTTGCCGAAAGAACCAACTCGTGGAGCAAATCTTCAAGAAAGATTTTGATGTGCAGAGGATATTGGTGTCTCTCCGTGCGGTGACTCATGTGGACATCACTCCCGGTGATACCCTTATCATCCTTGACGAGGTTCAGGAGATACCAGAGGCCATTGAAGCACTGAAATATTTCTGTGAAAATGCTCCCGAATACCATATTGCCGTAGCAGGCTCGCTGCTGGGCATCTCCCTCCACCAGGGCATTTCGTATCCCGTGGGTAAGGTCAACGAGATTGACGTTTATCCTATGAGTTACGGCGAATTTCTCCTTGCCAACGGTGAGAAGCAGGCCTATCAGCTCTTGGAGGAACACAACTTTGACATCACCAACCTCTTGCATGAGAAATATGTTGACCTGTTGCGACAATATTATTATGTAGGCGGCATGCCCGAGGCTGTGAAAAAATATGTGGAGAGTGGAGCCTTGCAAGAGGTAAGAAGGATTCAACAGGAAATTCTCAAGGGCTATGAGCGCGACTTCTCCAAGCATGCTCCCAACGAACTGGTCGAGCGGATCCGCCTGGTGTGGAAGAGCGTTCCCTCGCAACTGTTCAAGGACAACAAGAAATTCGTATACGGTGCGCTCAGACAGGGCGCAAGGGCAAAGGACTTCGAGGTTGCCATCGAATGGCTCGTCGACTCAGGACTCCTCTACAAGGTGCCGCGGTGTAGCAAGCCAGCCCTTCCGCTGAATATCTACGAGGATTTCTCTGTGTTCAAACTTTATCTTGTGGATGTAGGTCTGCTGGGGGCAATGGTCAATACCGACCCTGCACAAGTGCTGATCAACAACCAAATCTTTTCTGAATACAAGGGTGGAATGACCGAGGAATATGTCTTGCAGGAACTGAAGAGCCGTGGAATAGCTCCCATCTATTACCATAAGACTGACAACTCCCGACTGGAACTGGACTTTCTCATCCAGTATCAGGGCAGGTTATTGCCCATTGAGGTGAAGGCAGGGGGAAACGTCAGGGCCAACTCGTTGACAACCTTGCTTCGCTCTACACCTGAATTGCGGGCGGTGAGATTCTCCATGCTGCCTTACAAAGAGCAAGAGCAACTCTACTGCGTGCCGCTGTATGCAGTATGATTGCACAAACACCGACTTTTCAGAGCCAGCAGATAACCTATCATTTTATGATAATTATTTTATGATAGATTTGCGAATCTGGGAAATTCTTTGTAAATTTGCTGCCAAAAAGGAACATATATGATTAACAATCCCTTTGTAACAAATGGCTATGTGGGACCCGAGTATTTCTGTGACAGAGTACAGGAAACTGAGTTCTTGGTACGCATGCTGACTAACGAGAACAACATCGCACTGGTTTCCCCAAGAAGATTGGGGAAGACAGACTTGATACGGCATTGCTTTGAGCAACCCGAGATCAAGGCAAACTACCACACGTTCATCATAGACATTTACGCCACCAAAAATCTGGAGGACTTTGTCAACGTGTTGGGCAAAGCCATTCTGGAGAGTTTACGCAGCAAAGGTCGTAAGGCCTGGGAACTTTTTCTCAACACGGTACTGTCTCTCCGTTCAGAGATTTCATTCGACATCAACGGCAGTCCTGTTTGGGGCATGGGAGTTGGGCAGATTCAAAACCCAAGGATTACACTCGATGAGATATTCCGTTATCTCTCGCAGGCAGACCGCCATTGCTTGGTTGCCATTGACGAATTCCAGCAGATCACGCACTATGAAGGGGGAGACAACATCGAGGCGACACTCCGCACTTACATACAAAGGTGTCCCAATGCCAATTTCGTGTTTTCAGGCTCGCACCGGCATCTGATGGGAGAGATATTCACTTCTCCCGCCCGTCCTTTTTACCAGTCAGTGACCGTATTCAATCTCAAGCCCATCCCGCTTGACAAATACAAGGATTTTGCCACTGGCAAGTTCGAGCAAGCGGGGAAACATCTGGCAGAGGGGGTCGTGGAAAACCTGTACGAACGGTTCAGCAGCATCACTTCCTATATGCAGAAAGTGATGAACTATATGTATCAAATCACCCTAAAGGGCGAGACTTGCACACAAAGCATGATTGACGATGCCATCAACTATATCCTCGACATATCTTCTGACACATACGAGGGTATGCTCTACCAAATGCCCGAGAAGCAGCGCAACGTCTTCTTGGCAATAGGTAGAGACAAAGAGGTGACAGGTATCTCGGGCGGCAACTTCGCCAAGCGACACCACCTCCCCTCCCCCAGTGCTGTTGTCTCCGCCGTCAAGGGATTATTGGAGAAAGACTTTATCACACAAGACAAGAACACCTATAGGATTTACGACCAATTCTTCCAACTTTGGCTGGAAAGAGAGGTGTTTACGGAATAGAATTGAGCCGATTTTTTACCCACATCTCTGCTTTATTATGAGATATGGGTAAAAAATAGGTTCTGTTCTTGTAACAACTCACTATTTCAGACTTTCAGAAAGGAATTGTCCGGAACTTTTACGCAGACTGGAAAGGATTTCATTTGCTTCCTTGTAATCTACGTCGGAATACACAGGGCGGTCAAGTTTGTCAACCGTCCTTTCATCCAAATGCAAAGAATGAAGCAACGACTTAGAACGTCCATCACATCCATCTCCCAATTCCAGACAATAAAAAGTCTTATTGAATATCACAGAGAAGGCAGTACCATGAAAAGAAGTCGTCACCACGCAACGGGCATGCTTGAAATAAGCGACAAATTCGCATATACCCTTCTTCTATTCAAAAAGTTGATTCATTGTCACCTCGCTATGCACAATGCTGTGATGCTTTCCTTCTGCCACGCCATATGTAGTCACAAAAGTGTTGACAAGCGAGAACTTAGTCTTCGTAGCCATTCGGAACAACTCCATGCGTTCTCTCAACTGTTGCTCATAAGATTCTGTAATATGATATTCCGCCTTACTGAATTTCATTTCACATAAATGTACGATGCGGTCGGCGCGCTTGACAATCAAGTCTATTTGGGCACCTCTTTGATCGTCTTCTGCCGTTTTGCGCCATGAAGAAACTTCCGTGGCCATGCCGGAGATTCCAAGTGCTCTCTTGATGGCGTCCGTATGTACCAAACACACGATTTCAAATGTAAGCCCTTGCCATGTAGATACCAAACGCGACTCAAAGTTATGATTCCACCACAGTTCATCTCCCGAGGTGTCATGGGCAATGAACTTGTAATAAAACAAGGTGTAGAAATCTATCAAGCGGTAGGTCGCCTCCCTCGTCTTGCATCCGAAGTTGTTGGTCCGGGAGATAAAGTCACATCTTTCCAAATTTGTCAGCACGCGTGTAAGTGTTCCTCCGTTCAAGTTTATGGATTTAGCAATTTCCGAGCGCGACATTCCTCCGTGATGGTTCGACAGTGTTTTTACCACGTTAATATAGATGTCAGCGTTACTGAACAGGGCATTGTATAGTTCGTCGAACTCGCTCTTCATAATACCGCTATGAGAAAAGAACAATCTGTCCACATTCTGCACCAAACTGTCCCGTGGATTGATCAGGCTCAAATAAAACGGGATACCGCCAAACACCATATAGCACTGTAACATCTGATACCTGTCCCATATGCAGTGCCTTCTTTGCAGGTATTCCTCGGTCTCGTGGAGTGTAAATGGCCGGATATAGATACTGCTGGTGATTCTGGCATGCAGTCCACCTTGGTTCTCAATCAAGTTGTCTACCATCCACGACGTGGCTGAACCGCTGGCAATAAACACGATATCGCTACGACGGGCAGCCCAGCCATTCCAGAAATTCTCCAATGCCGACACGAAATCTGACTTTTGGGTATCAATCCAGGGCATTTCATCTATGAACACAACTTTCTTTCTGTTATCATCCTGTGATTCGAGATATTCTTCAAGGGCATCGAATGCATCAAACCAATCTACAAACTTTTCTGGTTTCTCGCCAGAATATTTCTTCAAGGCTCTGGCAAAATTAGCAAGTTGTCTTTGGCGTGACAGATTATGCCCACCGACAAAGGTAAAGTCATATTTTCCCTGATAGTATTGGTCTACAAGGAAAGTTTTCCCAACTCTTCTTCGTCCATACACTATCACGAATTCTGAACGGTCAGAGTCCATGACTCTTTGCAGTTCTCTACATTCCCGTTCTCTACCTACCAACTTGTTATGAGATCCCATATTAATTTGTATTTTTTACCCAACTGCAAATATATTATTTTTTTCGCACAGCAGCAAGGAAAAAGCCGATTTTTTACCCATATCTCTGTTTTTTTGTGAGATATGGGTAAAAAATCGTCCTTTTTCTATCTTGAAGATAGAAAAAGGGGTATGCCGTTCGGCATACCCCTTCAACTTAAAAATCTTCTATTATTAATCTCCGATGTTGGAGTTAGAATAATCGAGTACGTTCTTGCGGTTAGCCTGCATGCGCTCGTATTCCTCCTTGGAACCGACGATGAGTTTCTCCCACTGACGGAGACCCGTACCGGCAGGAATCAAGTGACCGCAGATCACATTCTCCTTCATACCCTCAAGGTAATCCACCTTGCCACGGATGGCAGCCTCGTTCAAGACCTTGGTGGTCTCCTGGAAGGAAGCGGCACTCATGAA
>CAVCCB010000029.1:15460-19028 GCA_963600595.1 Subdoligranulum sp. APC924/74
TACTTCTTCTGGTCGCCAGTCTTGGAGGTAACGATGATCTCACGGTTACCACGCTTCACCTTACCCATAGTAATCTCACCGTCAATCTCGGAAACGATGGCAGGGTTGGACGGGTTACGAGCCTCGAACAGCTCGGTTACACGTGGAAGACCACCGGTGATATCACCAGCACCACCCACGGCACGAGGAATCTTCACCAAGGTCTCACCCGTCTTGATGGTCTGACCGTCCTCAACGGCAACGTGACCACCTACAGGGAAGTTGTATGTACCCAGCACCTGACCGTGAGCATCCACGATGTCACAGGTAGGCACCATCGCCTTGTTCTTGGAATCAGTGATGATCTTCTCGGTCAAGCCAGTTGCCTCATCGGTCTCGGCACGGTAGGTAGCACCCTCCTGCACATCATTGAACTTCAACGTACCGGCATACTCACTCACGATGACCGCGTTGAACGGATCCCACTTGGCAATCTTGGTACCAGCCTCCACGACCTCACCCTGCTTGTGGTAGAGAGAAGAACCGTAAGGCACGTTCATGGTGGAGAGGACGATATTCGTATTGGGGTCAACAAACTTGATCTCGGCAAGACGACTCACAACCATCTCGCACTCCACGTCGTTGCCGTTCTCGTCTTCCTCAGTGAAAGGAACGGTACGCAACTCGTCGAACTCGATGCGCGACTTGTTCTTGGCAACGATGCTGGCGTTGGCGGCAGCGTTACCAGCCACACCACCGGCGTGGAAGGTACGGAGCGTCAACTGAGTACCAGGCTCACCAATAGCCTGAGCGGCAATCACACCGACAGCCTCACCCAGCTGCACCATACGGGCAGTAGCCAAGTTGCGGCCGTAACACTTCATGCAGACACCCTTCTTGCTCTCGCAGGTAAGCACGGAACGAATCTCGATGCTCTCGATGGGAGAATTCTCGATCGCCTTGGCCTTAGGCTCAGTAATCTCCTCGCCGGCAGAAACGATCAACTCACCCGTAGTAGGATGGATGACATCGTGTACAGACACACGACCCAAGATACGCTCATAGAGAGAAGAGATGACCTCGTCACCGTTCTTCAGGGCGGTGCATACCAAGCCACGCAAGGTACCGCAGTCGCTCTCGGAGATGATCACGTCGTGGGAAACGTCCACAAGACGACGAGTCAGGTAACCGGCGTCGGCAGTCTTCATAGCGGTATCGGCAAGACCCTTACGGGCACCGTGTGAAGAAATGAAGTACTCCAACACAGACATACCCTCCTTAAAGTTGGAGAGGATAGGGTTCTCGATGATCTGCGCACCCTCGGCACCCGCCTTCTGAGGCTTCGCCATCAAACCACGCATACCGGAGAGCTGCTTGATCTGGTCCTTAGAACCACGGGCTCCGGAGTCGAGCATCATGTACACGGCGTTGAAACCCTGGTCAGCCTCAGTCATCTCCTTCATCAGGATGTTACCGAGGTCAGTATTCACGTGGGTCCATGTATCGATTACCTGGTTGTAACGCTCGGTATCGGTGATGAAACCCATATTATAGTTGTTGGTGATTTCCTCAATCTCCTTGTGACCCTTAGCCACGATTTCCTCCTTCTCTGGCGGGATGATGATATCGCCAAGGTTGAACGACAGACCGGCAACGTAAGCCATGCGGTAACCCAAGTTCTTGATACCGTCGAGGAACTCACAAGCCTCTGCCATACCCACAGCCTTGATAACGTCGGAAATCAAGCCACGGAGGGTCTTCTTGGAAATGACGTCATTGAAGAAGCCCACCTCCTCGGGGATAATCTGATTGACGATGACACGACCCACGGAAGTCTCGATCATGCGGTCCTGCAGTTTGCCGTCCACCAAGTCCTTCACAATCACCTTGACAGGAGCGTGGAGGTCGCAGCGGCCCTCGTTGTGGGCAATCAAAGCCTCCTCAGCACCATAGAAAGCGAGTCCCTCGCCCTTGGCACCCGGACGGAGCTTGGTAATATAGTAGAGACCCAACACCATATCCTGTGAAGGCACGGTGATAGGAGCGCCGTTGGCAGGGTTCAGGATGTTGTGGCTCTGGAGCATCAGGATCTGCGCCTCCAGGACAGCCTCGTTGCTCAATGGGAGGTGAACAGCCATCTGGTCACCGTCGAAGTCGGCGTTGAACGCAGTACAAGCCAACGGGTGCAACTGGATAGCCTTACCCTCGATCATCTTAGGCTGGAAAGCCTGGATACCGAGACGGTGAAGTGTAGGGGCACGGTTCAGCATAACGGGGTGACCCTTCATCACATTCTCAAGGATATCCCAGATAACAGGCTCGCGGCGGTCCACAATCTTCTTGGCACTCTTCACGGTCTTCACGATGCCACGCTCAATCAACTTACGGATCACGAACGGCTTGTAAAGCTCGGCAGCCATCAACTTAGGAAGACCGCACTCACCCATCTTCAGCTCAGGACCCACGACGATTACGGAACGTGCAGAGTAGTCAACACGCTTACCCAGCAAGTTCTGGCGGAAACGTCCCTGCTTACCCTTCAAAGAGTCGGAGAGAGACTTCAAAGGACGGTTGCTCTCGCTCTTCACAGCGGAACTCTTGCGAGAGTTGTCGAACAAGCTGTCGACAGCCTCCTGCAACATACGCTTCTCATTGCGGAGAATCACCTCGGGAGCCTTGATCTCAACGAGACGCTTCAGACGGTTGTTGCGGATGATGACACGACGATAGAGGTCGTTGAGGTCGGATGTGGCGAAACGTCCGCCATCCAACGGAACCAAAGGACGAAGCTCAGGAGGAGTGACGGGGATGATCTTCATCACCATCCACTCGGGCTTGTTGATGCCCTTGCTGGCACGGAAGCCCTCCACCACGTTCAGGCGCTTCAAAGCCTCTGTCTTGCGCTGCTGGCTGGAGTCATTGTTGGCACGGTCACGAAGCTCGTAAGAAAGACCGTCGAGGTCGATGGTCTGGAGCAACTGATAGATAGCCTCCGCACCCATCTTAGCGATGAACTTGTTGGGGTCATCGTCAGCGAGCATGTCGTTGTCGGGGCTGATATGGTTGTCGATGATGTCGATGTACTCGTCCTCTGTCAGGAGGTCGAGCTTATGGGAACCGTTCATCTCCAAGCCGTCGGCATCGGTCTTGCCCTCCATGGTACCCGGCTGGATCACCACATACTTCTCGTAGTAGATCACAGCGTCGAGCTTCTTGGTAGGCATACCGAGGAGGTAACCGATCTTGTTGGGGAGGGAGCGGAAATACCAGATGTGAGCCACGGGAACAACCAGCTCGATATGGCCGGAACGCTCGCGACGCACCTTCTTCTCCGTCACCTCGACACCGCATCGGTCGCAGACGATACCCTTGTAGCGGATGCGCTTGTACTTGCCGCAGGCGCACTCATAGTCCTTGGTAGGACCGAAGATGCGCTCGCAGAAAAGACCGTCACGCTCGGGCTTGTAAGTGCGATAATTGATGGTCTCAGGCTTAGTAACCTCACCAAACGAATTCTCCAGGATCTCCTCAGGCGAAGCGAGACCGATGGTAATCTTCGTAAAATTATTCTTTACCTTTGTATCTTTTT